>NZ_JAHRFC010000044.1:4922-45334 GCF_020883015.1 Microcoleus sp. CAWBG640 | reverse complement strand
GAGAACGTCAACGGTCGCTGGACTTCTATCTTATGGTTGAGCCTCATAACTTGTCGCCAGCGACCGTTGCCGTTTTTGAGTGAAGTGACGATCGCGATTTAATAGCTGTTTAGTCTAAACTCCAGTAAACCTGCAATCTATGGACTTCTCCTATGGCAATTTTCCAAACTGCTCTCGATAACGCGCTAGCAAAGATTCGAGTTCAGCAGCACGCTGACTTTCCGATTCTGCCCGTTGACGTTCTGCTTCTGCCCGTTGCCGTTCTGCTTCTGCCCGTTGACGTTCTACTTTTAAAGCTGAAACCAATTCATCAAGAATCAATAATTTTTCTCCATTATCCTCCCGATAAAATGCAATTAGTTTTCCTTCTATTTCTAACCGCAATTGCAATACTTCGCTGCGACTATCCGTAATCAGTTGATACCCCTCTACCCCCAGTCGATACCCACGCAATTTTTCAGGAATCCATTCACCTCTAGGGTCAAACAACCAGTATTCCTGAACTTCTATCCCCTCGTACAAGTCTTTTTTAGTGATTTTATCTTCTAATTGAGTACCTGGTGATGTCATTTCAAAAATCACCTTCGGCACTTGTCCTTCTTCCCAGATTTTGTAATTATCTCTGCCACCTGGTTCTACATCAAAAATCACCATCACATCAGGTGCTACGCGGACTTTTGGGAAGCCTTGAGCGTAGTATAAAAATTGGTTTGCTAAAACAGTAGCTCGACGGTCGGCTAAGTATTGTTTTAAAACTGCTAAAGTGGTTAAAATTGCATAAACATGGTCATAAGTTTCGGCCACTGGTTCTCCATCAGCGCTAGGGTATACGAGTTCAGATTTTTTGAGGGTGGGAACGACTGTTGTCATGGTCGCGCTTCCTATTAGTTGTCTACTCATTATAAACTTTTTTGCAGCAATTATGTAGGTTCTAGTATTATCTATTGTTGACTACAAATCCCGATCGCACTTTTGAATTCTTTGATGGCCTCAACATGATTCGCAATATTCATACACCTCACAAACAAAGCCATATCAAGTTCTGGTAGCAATTCCGAACTAGCAATCTTTTCGTATCCTTCCTCTCTGAGAGCATACAGAGACAATTGGCTTTTTTCCCAAAACCAAACTTCACGGATTTTCAGACGTTTGTAAGCCTCCAGTTTATCAATTCCGCCGCTAGTGACGACAACTTCGATCGCCAAATCTGGACGTTCTCTATCAGCACCCAATTCGTAAGATTTATCTGCTTCCCGTCTAACTAAACCTTCTTTGCTTTCCAAAGTCACTGAACCTGTTGGAGTGTAATCTATGTCTGCTTTCAGCAAATAGATTTCCAGCAAAGCACCAATTCGTTCCTTAGCAGTTTCGTGTTTTCTTCCAGGCATTTTCTCTATCTCCAGCACTCCATCTAAAAATGACAATCGAACACCTGGAATATCCAGCATCGATTCTAAAATCTTGAATTGTTCCCAGGTTAATCCTGGAAATAGCAAGGCCTGATCTAACTTTTGTTCTAATGTTATTGTATTCATGGCGAACTCGCTCCTTATTCATTCACAATTCCTGCTTCAAACACCTGTTGAGCAGTCAAGTTCAACTCTGGAAAAGCACCCGATTCAATTATATCGTCTCCCCGGAACTGCATCAACTCATACTCCCCGTCAACCAATTGATACACTGCATCATATTGGTCACAGTAAGTTACATATCTCACTAACAAAGCAATGTCTAACTAGCGAAGGCACTGCTTCAAATTCCATCGGGATCAATGCCCTGACTTCTCAAGTATGCTGCAAGTCGATCGCCCCGCAAACGTTCCTGTTCCACCCGTTCCGCACCCCACAGCAACAAATTGCCATTCTCATCCCACCAGCGCAGCCAATAACCGCTTCTCTGGGATTTTTCGCCTTCCCAAACCCCCAGAAATAATCCCATTGATTCTATCCAGAATCTCTGATTAGCATCGGGTTCTTGCTGCTCGTACTCTCCAGAGAGCGAGAGTCGGTACACTTCCAATACTCCCGATTTAGGCTCAAAAATTACATAAACTGGTACTTGCAAAATTTGCTCGTAAAACCGCCACTTCCCATAAGGATATGTCGGCTTCATGGAATATTCAACCTCGTTAGTATCCGATAAAAATTCCATAACTACCGCCGGGAATTCCCCCTCCGCATTCGGAGTATAACTGCGGCGAATTTCTCCTGCGGCTGCGGGCAATACAGAGGGAATATATACCCAATCCGGTGCTTTTACTACTGTTTTGTCATTGACTTTGGCACAGAGTCCAAAGTTAGAAGCTATCAGCATTTCTGCTATGATAAATCCTGCTAGTTCCAAGGCTTCTCTGAGGGCGGCGGCTAAAAGTGGTTGGTCGATGTTTTCCACTGGATCGTCGGGTAATTTAAAGTCATCTGGTAACTTTTCCCAACTTACAGCATATTTGGTCTTGATTGCGATCGGGTTTGATAATGTTTGTGTCATAGGTTTAGTTTGCTTGAAAAAATGTTTATTTTCTATTTTCAATGATACAATAATTCAAGGATTATTTTCAGAGCCAACTGATTCCATTTTTTTTGCAGTTTCCGATGGTACAACCGGGGATTTTGGTTTATTTTGTAAAATCAGAACGCTCGGTTTAGCAGGTGGAACTACCGTCGTTGCACTAGGATTAAAATTGGTATTCAATTGACTAGAAAGTGGAGCCAAGGTTTGAGCTACTTTCACTTGCTGTTGCAATTGTTCCGTGGAACTGAACAAGCCTCCTAGTCCGTTTAATAACTTGCGAATATTGTTGCGAAAAGCTGGATCTCCTGTAACTTCGTCTACATCGGCAGTGATTTTATGGACATTCTGAAGTGTCGCGCGGGCTGCATCTAAAGTTTGCTGTAATAACTGGAATGTGGCTGGATTATTCAGATTGCCGGATAAATCTCGCAAGTTAGCAGCAGCTTGTGCCGCATTTGCTGATAAAACTTCCAGGTTGTTCAGTAATTGTCCTTGGTTAATTCGATTGATAGTCGGACTCAAACTGCTGACGGTGACACGGATTTCTTGACTGGCTTGATTGAGATTATTCAGAGTTGCAACTAAACTCGATCGGTTGCTGATAACTAGGGAATTGAGTTCGTTAGCTGTTAAAGTAATTTGATTAGCAGCTTTAGTGACTGAGTTAGCTGAATCGATCGCAGCGGCAGATACTGCTTTTGTGGAACTGTCCGCCGTCTTTGCTACTTTAGATACATCGGAGGCTACTCCTGATAGTTCTCCTTTTAGTGATTGATTTAAACTGCTCGCTTCTCCCTTCAGTGATTGATTTAAGCTGCCAACTTCTCCTTTTATTGACTGATTAAAAGTTCCCAATTCTCCTTTGACAGATTGAGTTAAGTTGTTAACATCTCCTTTGACAGACTGACTTAAACTTTTAATCTCTCCTTTAGCAGAGATTGTCAAGCTTGATAATTCTTGAGTTAATTTGGCCGCACCTTTGGCTGTATTAGATGTATTTTCAGTGAGGGCTTTGATATTATTAAATAGAGCGGGGTCTGTGTATAAATTGGCTAGGCGGACGGTGGAGCGAATTAGTTCATCGAGGCTGACTCCAGCTTGACCTTTTAAGCGCGAATTTTTGCAGATAATTCCAGCGGGACATTCGGCACTCAAAGGATTGGCGGTAATTAACGATTCGGGTAAAAGTGAATTGGGTGTAATGTCGATCGATGCTTCCCCAATTAAACCAGATTTATTTGCTTCGATCGCCACATCGCGGGGAATGACTAAATTACCTGGGGAAATTTCCAGGATCGCGTCTACTCCGTTGGGGCCAGCTTTCAGGGTACTAATTTTACCGACACTAACCCCGCGATACCTGACTGGTGTGCCGATTTGCATTCCTTGGGCGCTGGCAAATTCTACGACAAATTTATAGCTGCGGTTCCCTAGTTGTACCCCTCGCAGCCAGAGGACTAAGCCTCCAAATAAGCCGATTCCTACTAAAATTAAAAACCCGACAGAACCTTCTCTAACAGTTCGCGATCGCATATTTTCTCCTTTGGCAGTTGGCAGTTGATGGTTGGCAGTTGGCAGTTGATGGTTGGCAGTTGATGGTTGATAGTTGGCAGTTGATGGTTGATGGTTGGCAGTTGGCAGTTGATGGTTGGCAGTTGGCAGTTGGCAGTTGATGGTTGATAGTTGGCAGTTGATGGTTGATAGTTGGCAGTTGATGGTTGATAGTTGATGGTTGGCAGTTGGCAGTTGGCAGTTGGCAGTTGATGGTTGGCAGTTGATAGTTGGCAGTTGATGGTTGATAGTTGATGGTTTTTAATCTTTTTTGGATGTGTTGCCTATGGATTTTAGATAGGCGTTTAGCCTGGGCGACAGTTCGTCAATAATTGGCTTGAGTGTTTCTACTTGCGTAGTTGTTAGTAGTTCCCTAGTATAAGCCCGTCTCAACCAGTGCTTCGTTTCATATAAAGAACCTCTGGCAATCTTGATAAATCTCCGATGATCCTGATAGCTACCTCGACCATCTCCTTCCGCAATATTAGCACCAATACTATCAGCAGATCGAATAATTTGCTTGCCGACCGTATCTTTGGCTAGTGCGTCCCATTTTATAACAATATTCCAAATTTCATCAGCTAATTTTTCGGCTAATTTATAAACATCTAACTTCTGAAAGTTTGTTTGTGACATATGATGCTATCTCCCAACAATACTAACAATTAACCACTGTCTACTAACCACTGTCTACTAACCACTGTCTACTAACCACTGTCTACTAACCACTATCAACTGCCAACTGCCAACTGCCAACTGCCAACTAACCACTGACAACTGCCAACTGCCAACAGTCTCCTATCAACTGCCAACTAACCACTATCAACTGCCAACTGCCAACTATCAACTGCCAACTAACCACTGACAACTGCCAACTATCAACTGCCAACTAACCACTGACAACTGCCAACTGCCAACTGCCAACTGACTATCCAATGACTTGAATTGGCCCAGTAACGCTGCCACTAAAAAATTGTTGAATTAATAAATTATCTGTCGTCGCAATGTCGCTGACTTGGCCCTCCCACTGCACCTTGCCTCGATACAGGAACACGATGCGATCGGCTGTGCGACGGATGGTACTGTCTTGGTGAGTGACGATCGCATAAGTGCTGCACACACCCTGAGCCCTCTGCAAATCGCGGATTAAATCTTCAATTACCGTCGAAGCAATGGGATCTAACCCCGCCGTCGGTTCGTCGTACAACAAAACCTCTGGATTATCCCTAGCATTATCAGGATTAGCCATAATGGCACGGGCAAAACTGACCCGCTTTCGCATTCCCCCAGACAACTGGGCTGGATAGCGATCGCCAATTTTGGGCAAACCCACCATCTCCAATTTTTCCTCCACCAATTCCCGAATCCGGCGACGCGACAGCTTAGAATGCTGGTACAGTAAAAAACCAACATTCTCTTCCACCGTCAGCGAATCAAACAAAGCCGCTTGCTGAAACACCATCCCAATCCCGATCGGATCGGTCACGTCGTCCACCCATCCTATCCTGCGCTGTCCCTGAACAAAAACCTCACCGGCATCTGGAACCAGCAAACCCGCAATTATCCGCAAAATCGTAGATTTCCCAGTCCCAGAAGGACCAATAATTGCCAGGGCCTCTCCCCGATAAATCTTCAGATCGACTCCATCAAGGATTGGAGTCTGATTGAAGGACTTACTTATCCCCTTGAGTTCGATTAACGGCTCATCCATAAGATGCGATTAAGATGTTATCATTCCCCAGTCATCAGTCTAGCTATTGACTCTCTCAGTCTTGACTAATGATTAATAACTTAAATTGACTGTCAGAATCAAAACTCTCTTGTATTCTAAATTTGTCAGGTTTAGTTGTTCCCATACCCTTAAGACTAATTAACCATGTCAATTAGTTCATTTCCCAAAGCCCTCCGTGTTTGGGCTAAAACCAGACAGGTTGTGACCAAATCCAGAAATCCTTACCCTTCCTCTTTACGAAACGGGCGAGTTCACCAGTGGTTTAAGTGGTTATCCCCCGGACTGTTGGTGAAACGCTGGCTGCTGATCAGTGCTAGCGGTGTGGTACTTGCCAGTTTGGGTTTAGCAATTTGGACTGGGATGACTCCCATTTTCTTTTTGTTGCAATTATTGAGAAATTTTTTGGCGTGGATTGCGGAAGTCGTTCCCAATTACATATCGGGTCCCCTAGTCATCGCCACCGGGATTTTGTTGATTCTGTGGGGACAAACCCGCAGTTTGAACTCAATTACTCAAGTGCTGATGCCCGAAGGAAACGAGGAATTGGTCGATCGACTCCTCAACCACCGCAGGTTGCACCGCGGACCGAAAATAGTCGCCCTCGGTGGCGGTACAGGTCTGTCCAATTTGCTGAGAGGATTGAAGGACTATAGTGCCAAAATCACTGCTATTGTCACCGTGGCCGATGACGGCGGTTCTTCGGGACGCCTGCGGCGAGAAATTGGGGTGCTACCACCGGGTGATATTCGCAATTGTTTGGCTGCTTTGGCTGATGAGGAAAAGTTATTGACTGAGTTGTTTCAATATCGTTTTCGGGCCGGTGACGGTTTGGTTGGTCACAGTTTTGGGAATTTGTTTTTGACGGCGATGAGTGATATTGCTGGAGACTTGGAACAGGCGATCGCCGCTAGTTCTAAAGTTTTAGCCGTGAGGGGGGAAGTGCTGCCGGCTACTCTGAGCGATGTTTCTTTGTGGGCAGAACTGGCGGACGGCCGGAGAATCGAGGGGGAGTCCAGCATTACCAAAGCTAACGGGCAAATCCTCAAAATAGGCTGCACTCCTGCTAATCCTCCGGCTTTGCCGAGGGCTGTGGAAGGGCTTCAGGAAGCTGATTTTATGATTATTGGGCCAGGGAGTCTATATACGAGTGTAATTCCGAATTTATTGGTGCCAGAAATTGCTGAGGCGATCGCCAATAGTCAAGTTCCGCGCATTTATGTCTGCAATATTATGACTCAGCCGGGGGAAACTGATGGATATACGGTAGCGGATCATATTCGGGCGATCGACCGTGCTTGCGGCCGGCCACTATTTGATGCTGTAGTAGTTCAAGGAAAAGTCCCTTCTGCAAAGGCTTTGATCCGTTATTCTCAGGAGAATTCCTATCCTGTGGTACTCGATCGAGAAGCAGTAACGCAATTGGGGAGGCGAATTGTGATTGCCAATGTCATGGATGAAGATGAAAATACCGGTTTAATTCGTCACAATTCTCAGAGATTAGCTGGGATGTTGCTGCGTTGGTACAGTCGCGCCCAAAATATTTAAGTTATTGACGGTTGACTAATGTTATTGGTTATTAAAACAAACAACAAATAACAAACAACAAATAACAAATGACTAATGACTAAAATCATACTTTCTCTTCCCGATGCTGAAGCTACGCGCCAGTTGGGTGTAACATTAGGGCGATCGCTCCCCGCCGGCACTGTCATCTTATTAGAAGGAGATTTGGGCGCTGGCAAAACTACTTTAGTTCAAGGCATCGCTGAAGGTTTAGAAATTCAAGATTCCATTGAAAGTCCTACTTTTACCCTCATTAACGAGTATTTAACAGGGAGAATTCCTCTTTATCATTTAGACTTGTATCGTTTAGAAACAGACGAAGTGGAGGCTTTGCACTTAGAAAGTTATTGGGACGGATTAGAAATGGATTTGGGAATTGTAGCGATTGAATGGGCGGAAAAATTGCCCTACAAACCAGATAATTATTTGCAAATTCGTTTAAATTATTGCGATAGTGGGCGACAAATTGAATTGATTGGTAATTGGCAATTACAGGATTTGCCCTTATACAATCCTGATTCATTCCATCACCCGTAGGGGCGAAGCATTCGGGCACCATACTTTGCGTATCTTTCATCGATTGTGTCCCGAATGCTTCTCCCCTACATATCTGCGTCAAATGTCAAGGCTTTTCCCCTCACATTTGTATCCAATTTCCCATTCTCAAAAACCACTTTTCCTCCCACAACAGTCACCACAGGCCAGCCAGTCAAATTCCAACCTTCAAAGGAACTCCAACCGCACTTACTCGCCATTTCTTTTCCCACAACTGGGCGATACTTCTCCAAATCTACTAAGACCAAATCCGCATCAAAACCAGGGGCTATTTTACCCTTATTCGGAATCTTATAAGCCTTAGCAACTGCCGTTGACATCCAATTAGCAACTTGAGCAACTGTACACCTTCCCTTCATAGCTTCTGTCAGCATCAAAGGCAAAGAAGTTTCAACACCGGGCATTCCTGACGGTGTATTTGGATAAGTTTGAGCTTTTTCGGCTAAGGTGTGTGGCGCGTGATCCGTGGCGATAAAATCAATTACGCCGTCGAGTAAAGCTTGCCACAGTATTTCGTTATCGCGGGGCGATCGCAAAGGCGGATTCATTTGAGCTAAACTACCAATGGTTTCATAGGCGCTGCTATTTAACAACAAATGCTGTGGTGTCACTTCTGCTGTCACCCAACTCGGTTTTTCTTGGCGCAAAAACTCCGCTTCTTCTCCGGTAGATAGATGCAGAATATGCAGACGGCGCTGATATTTTTTAGAAAGTTTCACAGCTAGCTCAGTAGCCAACAAAGCAGCTTGATTGTCTTGAATTTGTGAATGAATAGCCACATCAGAAATCCCAGCAAATTCCTGACGACGCTGATTAATTCTAGCTTGGTCTTCGGCGTGTACCGCAATTAGCCGATCGCCCTTAGCAAAAATCGCCTCTAAAACTGCTGCGTCATCCATCAATAAGTCGCCGTGCATCGAACCCATGAAAACTTTAATTCCCGATGTCGGATTGGCGCTCAATAAATCTGGTAAGATTTCAGAGGTTGCTCCAATAAAAAAGCCATAATTCACCAAACACTTCTCGGCCGCGCGGCGCAATTTATCATCTAAAGCAGCTTGAGTGGTGGTCAGAGGTCGCGTATTCGGCATTTCCAAAAACGAGGTGACACCGCCTTTAGCGCAAGCACAGCTAGCCGTAAACAAATCTTCCTTGTGTTCCAAACCCGGTTCGCGGAAGTGTACCTGGGGGTCAATTACTCCCGGTAACAAAGTTAAACCGCTCGCGTCTATTTCTCGATCGCCCGATGCGACAATTTCAGCAGCAACTCCGACTATTTTGCCATCGCAGATTTGCACGTCCCCTAGCAAAAACTCACCATTCGGCAAAAGAATACGAGCGTGGCGGATCAATAAACTTGATGTGGGAGCCATAAGATACAATTAATTGAGTAAACAGCTTGCTAGCTAGGAAACATTTTATACTTAAAATAGTTGACTGAATACTAAGAAATATAAATTTCCTTAAAAATTATTAGTTGTTTAGTAGGGAGTTGAGTTCTTTGATTCTAATTGTTGATATTAGTAAATTTATACTGTAAAATTATTGAATAATCCCTGTCTATTGACGGACAGGGAGTGTCAAAATTGGTATCCAGTTCAGTCACTACAATACTCTATGACTCGTTTAGACAAGTCAGGCGACGAAAAACCACCCCAGGACACCGAAAACCCTTGGATAGAAGGAATTAAGACCATCGGTTTAGCAGCAGTCTTAGCCTTTGGCATCCGCACTCTGGTTGCCGAAGCTCGTTACATTCCCACAGGTTCGATGCTCCCCACTTTGCAAATTAACGATCGCTTAATTATCGATAAGGTGAGCTATCGATTTCAAGATCCTCACCGAGGAGATATTATCGTATTTACACCTCCAGACTCGGCTAGCTTGTGTACGGGACAACCACCGCCAATCAAAGATGCCTATATTAAGCGAGTAATTGGACTTCCAGGAGACAGCGTCGAAGTCAGAGAGGGAAAAGTTTATATCAACAAGCAGCCCCTACAGGAAAAATATATTGAAGAAATTCCCCATTATCCCTATGGGCCCGCAGTAGTACCTCAAAACTCTTACTTGGTGCTGGGGGACAACCGCAACCAAAGCTGCGACAGTCACTATTGGGGCTATGTACCCAAGCCCAATATTATTGGTAGGGCAATTGTGCGTTTTTGGCCTCTCAATCGTACAGGTTCCATCGACTCTTCGCCCCTTTATCCCCCTACAAATTAGCTACCATTCAAATTCTCGGCGGTTGGAAACCGCGTCTATACAAACGATGTCCGCCTCCGCGGACTAAGAAATATGGAATTTCAGAGCACTGTGCGATCGATTCTTCAACCCGCTCTCGTCGGGTTTCATTTGTGTAGACGCGGTTTCAACCGCCGGGGTTTGTGGGTTGATGGGTGATATCATTCCAGCAGATTTAGCATGACGTTTCTCGATCGAGAACTTTCACAACTTTATTATAAATTTCCTCTGCCTCTTGGGAAGAATTGCCAATACTTGTCAATCCCAATTTACCATATTCCGACAAACAACCCATTAAATGAAACACCGTACCAGTTTCAGTACCGCTGTCAAAGTGTAGTTGATTATCCGCAATAATATCCATCAAATCATTCGGCAACAATCCCCGATAGCGCTGCTTATTCCAGGGAATAAAGCAATGAGTTCATTTCTTCTGCTTCCCGCCTCATCTCAAGGCTATTAAAACCCTCAAAGGCTTTGGTAGCCCACTTGCGGGCTTCTATATAATTTCCCCGTATTTGCTCTAAATGAGCAAAGGAGCTTTGATATACATAAACTTCTCGTTTGTCTTTGTTACGTTCTAATACAATTAAACCTCTCTTTAAAATATTTTCAGATTCGTTCAAGTTACCTTCCTTCATTTCAATTATAGCTACTTTACCCTGGATATGATAAACGGCTCGCTGCCAATCAATATCTTCAGCTTTTTTCAATATTGTTTTATAAATTAATTTAGCGGTATTATACTTTCCTGTTTCATACTCAAACCTAGCCCTATAGTATTCATTGGCAATTCGGTGGCGAGTGTAATAACGTCCTTCTAACGGACTATTATTCAACAAGTTTTCTTCTACATTCAACCAATGTAGAGCTTGTTCGTATTGCTTTTTTTCTAGATAAAAGTGAGCTAAATGATTAGCCAAGTCAGCCTGACAATCAAAAATCGCATACTCATGCAAACTCCAAGCTCGTAATAAAAATTTTTCGGCAGTTTCTAGCTGCCCGATCAAACTAAGTGTCCAACCTTTTTCTGACATAGCAAATACAGCAATTGACCAATCCCCGCGTCGCTCGGATGCCTCAATTAGCCATTGCATCCAAAACAGACGATCTTCCCAATATCCATAGATATGGGAATAATTTTTTAAACTCTTCCATAAATCTTTAACATCTTGATAACGTTCCAGAACAGCACACCATTCAAGCACCTCTAAAAGGTTAACACCTTCTGCTTCTAAGCGATCGAACTGGATATGCCATTCGTTCCATTCTTGTTGTCCGTAGCGCTGGGCAAAATCTAAATACCACCTTACCCAACGCTCTCTTGCTTCTTGCTCAAAATCTGAATAAGCAGCAAGTTCTGCTAAAGCGTATTCGCGGGTGAGAGATAACATCTCATATCGTCCTTCTTGCTGGCGTACTAGAGATAGTTGCTGAAGTCTGGCAAAGCCTTTATTTGCATTAATCGGATCGGTTTTGAGTCCAGCCACTTCAGTCACAACATCCCAGACAGGAGCTGCGTGAAAAATAGCCAAGGACACCAACAATTTGTGAGCCGGTTGTCCCCTAAGCGGTTGCACCGAATTCTGAAAGCAAAAATGTGCTACATCTTCAGGAAGAGGACTTGATTTATCTAATAGCGTTTCTAGAGAATAACCGCTAGCTAGCTGACCGATTGCATAAATCAAAGCAATTGGAACACCTCCAAAACGCTCGTAAAGCCCTCTTGACTGTTGGTCATTCAGTATCACCCCTTTTTCTGTAGCTTGTTGCAAAATCAGGTGCAGACTGTCTTCTTCTGGCAAGCAGTCCAAACGAATAGGAGCATGAATCACAACCTGTTCGCGGGTAGTGATGACTGCTTTCGTAGTTGGTGGCAAATCAGATAGAAAAGCTAAAACCTCTTTTTTCTCTGCAATAGTCTCTAAATTATCGACAATCAGTAAGGTTTTCTGCTTGCTCAGACTTTCATAAACACGGTTTAGTTGGTCTTCTGGTGTCGATTGAGTAATGCTTTGATCCTTCAAAGTAGATGCAATCACTCTAAAAATATCTCGTAACGTACTTTCTCTTTGAAGTCGTGGCACAATGCCATGAGGTAAAAGATAATTTTCTTTGGCACTAACGAATATAATCGCATCAAATATTGGTGCATCGGTGGCGATACCATGTTTGGCTTCCCAAGACTGATAAGCCACCTCTACTACCAGTGCAGTTTTACCGACACCACCTATGCCATCGACCGTAATAATGGGCGCACGATAATTGAGAGAGATAAATTTTAGCAAGTCTTTAAGGTCTTTTTGGCGACCAATAAATTCGTTGCAATCACCACACATATAGAAGTTGTGCGTCAGTCCTGATTAACTAAGTATTTAGGGGAAAATTCTTCTGGATATTACCCCTAAAAATCACCCTGTAGGTTAATGATGATTTCTTAGAGAGATTAACAATGAGCAACATAACCTCTGAAACAAGTAACCAATCTATTTTGACAATTACTGACTTGGCTCAACAGAAAAATCTTACCAGCAGTAATTTTTTTGATGCAGTTCGCTTTATAAAGCAACAGAAACCAGGAATTATTTTAGGACTGGAGCCGAAGCGAGGAATTAGAAAGATGACAGGGGTTGTCAAGCGTACCGCTCGATTTGAATTAATTGGCGATCGCCAACCCAAAGATGCCAACTTCATGGTAAACGTACCGACAGGAGGAATTGTCGCTATTGAAATAGAACCTTCGGCTGGACCAAACACTCCCATTGGTGCCATTGTTGAACAGAGCCTATACCAACAAGGAGTTGCTGGTATAGTAATTGGTGGCAGGCTGCGAGATGTAGAGAGTATTCCAGAAGAGCGTTCCATTTGGACATTAGGAACCACATGCTGTGGAGCCTACGGAGAGCTTTGGGAAGAAGAAGTTGACTGCTCAATCTCCATCTTGGGAACACGAGTCACTTTAGGAAGTTTGATAGTGGCAGATGAGAGTGGCATAGTTGTCAGTCCTCCCTTAACGCCGATAGAACTGGAGATTGTTGGTAAATTTGTGGATGCTGATAATTATGCCAAATTCCTGGTGCAAGACAAGGGAATGAACTCGAATGATGCAAAAGACAAGGCTTCCGAACTTTTTGGTCTTGTCTGATATAGCAGTCCTAAATCATTATCAAGACAACGAACGTAAATGTGCTTTACCCAAAATTCATCAGTACATTTGTACATAGACAATCATTTAGGATTGCTATATATACCCATCCTGGAGATAAAATCCTCAAAAATTGAGGTTGCTGGCAAGTAAAAGATTCGTAAATTTCGGCTATTAACTGGAGGTTTAGATGAAGTTCCTATCTAATGATGTCATGGTGATGGGTGGAGGACACGTAGGTTTTGCTGTTGCTGCTTTCTTAAGTTCCCAAGGTGTCAATGTACATATGTTTTCTCGCCGTTTTTTGCCAATCAGCAAAACATTGACTATTAAAGCTATAGGTCAAGTTTTATGTGGCAATTATCAAATAGCCAGCTTTTCAGCTCAAATGCAAGCCATATCCGCACAGTTAGGGCGGCTACCTTCCACAGTAATCATTTGCTGTCGCGGTAATGATTTAGTGGAGTACGCTCGCATCATATCCCGACACGTTTATTCAGAAATGAACATTGTATTGTTCTGTGGGAGTCGGTTGGATGATTGGGTATTCCGCCAACAGTTGCTTTCAAGTGGCGTTTTAGAATCCAAGATGCCAGCCGTTGCGAGTGCTACAAGCAGCCCTTTTTGCTGCTGCCTACAATCAGACACCACAGTTGAGATTAAGGCAAAAAAAGGTCAAGTCTGTATCAGCGCCCAAACACCAACGATGACAGAACGGATCTTCAATACTTTGCAGGCTTGGTTCAGTAATTTAAAGATTGCAGGCTCATCTTTGGAGGTTGCTTTGGAGAAACGAAATGATATTACTCATATCCCTCTGATGTTAACTTCAGCACGAACTTTGGAAAAGGGAGAGTCACATTTGTTTTATCACGAGGTAGGACCTCGTAGTGTTAATTTGATTGTGGCTCTAGACAATGAGCGTCTCAAAATCGGACAAGCTTACGGTCTAAAACTGGATGATTGGATGAGTTGGCATCAAGCTGAATATCATACGTCTGGTTTATCAATCTACGAAAACCTTCAGCAGACGAGCGCGTATCAACACTCGTTTATGGATACTATTGATGATCGCTACCTAACAGAGGATGTCCCTTACGGTGCTGTTCCCCTTCAAAGCTTAGCGCGTATCGCAGGAGTACAAACTCCTGTATTAGATGGATGCATAGCACTTGTCAGTCAACTGATTGATATGCCAGTCCCGGCTTGGACTGCTGAATTATTGGGTATCGCTCGACTGACTCCGACTCAGATATTGGAATTATTGAGTAGTTCTTGGGTTAAGCAACCCTTGTATCTGCCACCACCTTCACTTTTGTCTCCTTTAGCTCAATCTACTTTACAGTCTGATAAAGAGATTGAGAATGTCAAAATTTGAAAATGAGGATTTCGCAAGATAATTAACGAAAATAAATCCTGTTCCTCGTCGTAGTCGGTATCGGGAATATTGAGTCGTAGTGAGCTTCGGGGAAATTGACAAAAATTCCTAGATAGTTATTTAAGGTCAGCCCAAATACTTGAATTTAGTCAAATATTTGGGCTGACTTACCCTACCAATAACAAATCAAAACTATGTTGTTTAGTCAGCTCGCCGCACTCGAAAAAGTCTAGCGTTCGCTAATACAGGCTCTAACCGCAGTTGATTTCGTTTAAATGCCGATCGCAATTTTTCCGAAGGCCGAAACACCAGGGGAGCCGAATATTTGTTCAGCATCTCCAGGTCTGGTGACTGACTCATTAACATCAGCCGCACGTCTTTGTCAAGCAAATAGCTCAGAGAAAGCAAATCGCCCATATTCGTAAAATCGTTGCCGCGATCGCTAATTACAATTGTATCTTTGATTGACCGATTAGCGATCGCCTCTTGATTAATCTTCTGGGCGACTTCAGCATTAAAATAGCTCACGTCTTTGCTCCACCAAGTATCAGCAAAAGCGCTAACAACGCAAGATACTATACTTGCTGTAAATACCCCAGCCAAAATGAATTCCCAGAACCGCTGCCGATTTTTGACACTATTTGCGAGGAAATAAGCCACCACTAGCTGCACTCCCGGAAAGCAGGAAATCAGATAACGACTCACAGCAGAGCGTTTACCGCCGATGATTAGATCCGGCAATGCTAGCATCAAAAAAGGCACAAAAATTGATAGTAAAATAAATAACCTATGGCTACTGGTAGTGCGGTGAAATATTTGGTAAATACCTGCTACAATTATAATCAAAAATGGCAATCGAGCCAGAAAAGTCCAAATACTATAAAAACCGAAATCTAAATCAAAAAAGAGCGCCGTAAAACTCAAAATCCACAATTTGACCAAATAAAGTAATCCGGGAGCAACTCGCGTCCAATCTGTAGTATCTGAAGCTCTTTGCAGATTAGTACCTAGGACGTAAATCCAAGGAGCATAAATAATCAAGCTGCCTATTACTGACAAGAAAAAATGTGAATTAATTACATGACCTCGCAATTTGGTCTTGGCAAAAAACAGGCAGTAACACATCACAAATATGCCCTGTGCAATTAGTGTTAAGATGAAAAAAGGATGGGTGTATAAACCAAGAGCGATCGACAATCCATACAACACCCAATTTTTCCAACGCTGCAACCGCAAGGCTCTCAGCACCAGCAAACTACTGCCAATAACTGTTACTGTCAGTAAACTATACTGCCTTGCGGTCTGAGCAAATAAGATATCAAAGGGAGATAAGGCTAACAGTGCTGTCGCTAATAACGACGTTAAACGTGAGGCAAAAAGTTCTTGAGCTAAAGCGTACATTAAAGGCAGGGACAGCAAACTTAATAGTGCTGGTAAAGTACGGGATGCTGTCAGAGAACTGCCAAATTCCTGCATCCAAAGGCGAGCCATCAGAAAGTATAAAGGCGGATGCTGTGGGTCTTCTAGTGCTAAAGAATGGATTGTGTCTGCTGCTGTACTTCCTGGTTTAATGCGCTGATATTTTTGTAATTCCGGCGCGGGAACAATCCGGTTTTGGAATAGTTCGTCGTCGATTTCTTGTCTAGTGAAACCAGCAGCCCGCAGCGAGGTGTATGCTTCGTCGTGCCAGTAAAGTTTGCGATCGAGCTCAAAGCCTCGAAATCCGATGCCTAGTAAAATAGCGATCGCCAATAAGCCCAGCAGCCACCGGGAATTAGTGCGATCGACAGATTTGTCTTGACGTATTGTAGATTCCATGCTTGCCTTAATTGTTGCGATTACTCGGTATCAGGCAGAGCCTGGGAACCAGTTAAACCAGTTAAAATTACTCGTTACCAGGCTCTGCCTGGTAACGCAGATCTAGAGGCTCTGCCTCCAATTTTAATGCAAGCCGTTCGAGGCAGAGCCTCTGGACATGGTTTCCCAGGCAGAGCCTGGGAACCAGTAGAAAATCCAAAATCCAAAATCCAAAATCTAAAATCAGATGAGCCAGCAGACTGAGCTTCAGCAAAATCAAGAATCGTGAATCAAATCCTCCGAGAACCCCCCCACCCCCAAAATAACTGCTAACATACGTGTTGTACAGTTAATCAACAAGCTCCGCAAGGGCCCTACCTGTGTACCGCAAATGGCAAAAAAAGATACGTCTACAAAAATTACTGAAAGCCCCGAAAAGCAAAAAGCCCTGACTGCGGTACTTTCCCAGATCGAGCGTAGCTTTGGCAAAGGGGCGATCGTCCGATTGGGAGACGCCACTCGCATGAGGGTAGAAACCATTCCCAGCGGAGCCCTGACACTTGACATCGCCTTGGGTGGCGGTTTGCCAAAAGGCCGAGTCATTGAAATCTATGGCCCAGAAAGTTCCGGTAAAACCACTCTAGCGCTACACGCGATCGCCGAAGTCCAAAAATCCGGGGGTATCGCCGCCTTCGTCGATGCCGAACACGCCCTAGATCCCACCTACGCCTCAGCCTTGGGTGTCGATATTGAAAATCTCCTAGTTTCCCAACCCGATACCGGAGAGATGGGGCTAGAAATAGTCGATCAACTCGTCCGTTCCGTCGCCGTCGATATCGTCGTAATTGACTCCGTAGCAGCCCTCGTCCCCCGCGCCGAAATTGAAGGCGACATGGGCGACTCCCACATGGGTTTGCAAGCCCGGTTGATGAGCCAAGCTTTGCGGAAAATCACCGGCAACATCGGCAAATCTGGCTGTACCGTGATTTTCCTCAACCAATTGCGGCAAAAAATCGGCGTAACTTACGGCAATCCCGAAACTACAACCGGCGGTAATGCTCTCAAATTTTATGCCAGCGTGCGGCTCGATATTCGCCGGATTCAAACCTTGAAAAAAGGCACAGAGGAATACGGAAACCGCACGAAAGTTAAAGTTGCTAAAAATAAAGTTGCTCCGCCTTTCCGCATTGCCGAATTTGACATTGTATTTGGCAAAGGCATTTCTACTTTAGGCTGTCTGACTGACTTGGCAGACGAAATGGGAGTAATTACGAAAAAAGGTTCTTGGTATAGCTATAACGGCGATAACATTGCTCAAGGACGAGACAAAGTAATCCAACACATGGAGAAAAATGTCGATTTCAAAAATGAAATTGAGAAATTAGTCAGAGAAAAACTTGCTACTGGTGCTGTGGTTTCTGCTAATTCTGTCGCTCCTGTGGACGATGAGGATCTAGAAGATCTAGAAGATATGGAAGATGTTGAAGATTTGGAAGAAATCTAAATCTTTTAACTGTGAGTACAGCAGCTCCCGCGATACCTGGAGTACCAGGTATCGCGGTGAGTAGTTCACTATTCTGCTGTTAGAGCCCTGATTTGTTAAACAAGTCGGGGCTCTTGTTTTGCTGTGCCTCCAGGACTCTTTTCAACTGATTGATTGCAGGGGCTAATTATTTGCCGTCAAAAAACCAAAGAAGAAGAATTTCTCAGAAAACTGAGCAATTCTCGATTCACCGTTTGCGGAACTTCTTGCTGAATCCAGTGGCCACAATTCGGAACTAACTTTAGCTTAAACGGAGCAGAAATTAATCGGTCTAAACCTTCCACCAGTTTGTGGCTCAAAAACGCATCCTCTTCTCCCCAAAGCACCAAAGTAGGAACCTTCACCGTTTCCCATGGATGCCCCAAATTCCACAGCCTCTGCGGATGAAACATCTGCCGGTAATAATTCACCGCAGCCCCCAATACTCCAGGCTTTTCCAAAGCTGTCTGATAAATCTTAGTTTCTTCAGCGCTAAAAGAGCCTTTACGAATAGCTTGTCCTTGAAACACATTTTGCACAAAATCTTTCAAGTTTTGCTGAATTAACCATTCGGGAATACCAGGAACCTGAAAAGCAAAAACATACCAACTGCGACGGAGTTGATCTAAGTTACTCGCCATTTCTTGCACGAAGCGTTGCGGGTGAGGAGCGTTTAAAATTGCCAAACGGTTGAGCTTTTCGGGGAATTTTTGAGCTAAATGCCACGCGATAACCCCTCCCCAATCATGACCGACAATGTGAGCTTTTGTATAGCCGAGGCGATCGATCAAACCGCGAATATCTGCACTCAGCGTATCCAAATCATAGCCACTTGCTGGCTTGTCCGAATCGTTGTAGCCGCGCAAATCCGGGACTACCACCTTGAAATGACGCGCCAAGGCAGGAATTTGGTGACGCCAAGAATACCAAAACTCTGGAAACCCGTGTAAGAGCAAGACAAGTTCGCCTTCACCTTGGGAAACGCAGTGCAAGCGGATTTTGTTGGTTTCGACAAAGATATGCTGTTGTTCGGAATCTAAAAATTTCATATTGTGAAAATTATACTTACCTTTTGGTTATACAAGCACCCCAAACGGGCTGCCTACTCCAGCAACCTACTGGTTTTAATTTTTCTGCTTTCATTGTAGCCGATCGCAGTTAATCTGTAAAAATTTCATACTATAGTTGGCTTTTTTAACAGCGGCTGAGGCGATTTAATAACAGCACAATTTCATCGATCGCCGATCGCACTTTGGCAGTAGACAGATCCGATTGATTCACCATAATGCTAAACACCAGCGGCTCGTAATTCGGAACTTCCACATATCCCGACAGCGCTGCAACGGAGTTCAAAGTTCCAGTTTTTGCTTGCAAAATGACTCGATTTGGTGTAGTAAAACGATTTTTCAAAGTTCCGCTCTCCCCAGCCACAGGTAAAGACGCACGGTAAACAGATCCCGAAGGTGAATTCGCCATTAATCTCAAAGTTTGCACCAAGGCTTCTGGACTAATTAAATTGTGGCGAGACAATCCAGAACCATCAACTAATACATAGCTATCGGGATTTACACCTAATTGAGTTAAAGTTGTTTTTAACTCTTTCAAACCAACTTCCATTGTATCCTCTTGTGGCCCAGGCATCTTACCTGTAGATTTCCCCAACAATCTCAATAAAACCTCTGCATAAACATTGTTACTTTCCCGATTAGTTTCTTTCACCAATTCTGCCATTGGTGGCGATTCAATCGTTGCTAATTTTTGATTTAAATAGCGAGAATTAGATGCCACTAAAGCCTGTTTAACCGCAATTCCTTCCGCCTCCAGAGATTGCTGAAACTGTTGCAAAAAATGATGAGCAGGATTCACCACTGCCACGTAAGCCGACTCAGATTCTGCACCAAATCTCAACTGTCCGCGAACTTGCAGCAGAGGTTGCCCGAAATCTCTGCCAACCTCAATAAATTCTGATTCATTTTGTCCGACTGTCACAGACTTATTTTCAATTTGCCATTGATTTGTCAGCTTTGGTTGAGCAAAAGTAACTTTCAGTGGTTGCCCGATCGCCTGGGGTGATAAAATTAGCTCGATCGCATTTTGATTGAAAATCAAACTATTGATGGGCGCGCCGTAGCCAGCTTGGGTATCTTCCCATTCCCAATTCGGATTGACAGCATTACCTTGAAAATAGCTGTCATCGCCAATCAACTCGTTAACTCGACTAATTCCCCGCTGTTTTAACTGCTGAGCCAAGGATTTTAACTGAGCCTCAGCAATACTCGGATCGCCCCTACCGACAATGTGTAAATTACCATTTTCGCCACTATAAACCGATGTCTTAATCCGAAAATCAGCGCCGAGTTTCTGTAAAGCAGCCGCTGTTGTTAAAAGCTTGACATTTGAGGCGGGAATAAAGTATTTTTGGGAGTCGCGACTGTAGAGAGTCGTAGGAGAAGATAGGGGTTGAATCAAAATGCCCCAGCGCGATCGGCTAAATTCAGCACGATTGGCGATCGCATCTATCTTCATAGCTAAGTCTACCACACAAATATCCCCTGAAACTGCTGGAATTTGCGCGAAAACCGCCGATGAATGACTCAGCAGCATTAACAAACTAATCGCAATTCCTGGGATTTTCATGAATAGTAGAGATGAATTCTCGGATTGAATAGCGCCTTGACAGGCTTTCCCCCCAGGAGGTGCTGTTCCACAATTAGGGGCACATCGCTCGGTTTAACTCGACAATACCAGATTTCGTCTGGTGTTACTCGCACAGTCGGGCCTGTATTGCACTGTCCCAGACAGCCGCTAGCCTCCACTTTCACTCCCGAAATTGGATGGGCTTCAAAGGCAGCTAAGACTGCTGCTGAACCATTTCTGAGACAAGATTGGTGCTGACAAACTAAGATACAGCGCACTTCTGGCTGGGATTCTGGTTTTTTCGCTTCTGATTCTAGCATCTGTCAGGATTTGTGCGGTTTTTAATATATCTTAACAATTTTGAGAGCGATCGACCGATTTTAGATTTTAGATTTTAGATTGGAGATTAGCTATATGATCGATCGAGAGAAACAATTAAAAAAAACGCCTATCATGTCCAAAACAGTAGCCGATTTAATGACTCGCGAACCCCTGACAGCGCGAGCAGAAATGTCCGTGAAGGAAGCGATTAAAATTTTAGCTGCTCGCCGGATTAGCGGCCTTCCGGTTGTAGATGCCAATGATTTGTTAATCGGTGTCATATCCGAAACCGACTTGATGTGGCAGGAAACAGGTGCAACTCCCCCCACTTACATCATGATACTCGACAGCGTGATTTA
This sequence comes from Microcoleus sp. CAWBG640, assembly GCF_020883015.1. Taxonomy (NCBI): domain Bacteria; kingdom Bacillati; phylum Cyanobacteriota; class Cyanophyceae; order Oscillatoriales; family Microcoleaceae; genus Microcoleus; species Microcoleus sp. CAWBG640. The sequence goes on along the minus strand of NZ_JAHRFC010000044.1, from coordinate 24,019 downwards.
CTTAGAAAATTCATCTCGTTACGAACAAGAACTCCACAAAGCTTTAGGACAAACAGTAGGAGAAGTTATGAGCCGACAACCCATTAGCATCACCCCAGAAAAATCAGTCCAAGAAGCAGCCAAACTTCTGCACGAGCGCAAGATCCACCGATTACCGGTGATTGATGCGAATGGTAAAGTAATTGGTATCCTCACTAGGGGAGATATTGTCCGAGCAATGGTATCCGAGTTTTAAGTAGCTCCCATATTAACACGAATTGACCAGAAAATCAGCCACTCTCATCTTGAATCTGTGAACTTTTGGCAATTACCAATTACCAATTACCAATTAGCAATTAGCAAATTTAAAAACCCATGAGCCTTAACCCTGAATCTGTCGAACAATTGCTGAATTCCGAGGATTTTGGCGATCGCCTCCGTGCTGTCAATCAACTGCGTCAACTAGAACCAGCCATCGCCTATAAACTGATTCAAACTGCGATCGCAGACAAAAACGTCCGCGTTCGTTACGCCGCCATCAGCCAAATGTCAACCCTCGGCACAGAGAATCTCTCTAATGCCTTAGAGGTACTAATTCACAGCTTGAACAACGACCCCGAACCCGACGTCCAAGCCGCCGCAGCCGATGCTTTGGGTGCTTTGAAATTAACCGATGCTCTAGCAGATTTACAACAAGTTTACGACAATACATCCGAGTGGCTAGTTCAACTCAGCATCGTCGCAGCCTTGGGAGAAATGGGAGATCCGAAAGCATTTCCAATGTTAGAAAATGCCCTGACTTCGGATAATGAGTTAATCCAAACCATTGCGATCAGTGCATTAGGAGAATTGGGAGACAAACGAGCCCTCCCACTGCTCCTTCCCTACGCTGGAAACGTAGATTGGCAAATCCGTTACCGAGTCGCCCAAGCTCTAAGACGACTAGGCGGTGCAGAAGCAGAAGCAGCTCTAGAAATTCTGACTAAAGATGAAGTTGAGCAAGTTGCATTGGAAGCCAAAGGAGCCTAGGAAAAATTTAGATTTGAGATTTGAGATTTGAGATTCATTAATAATTGTAATCTCAAATCTAAATTTTAATTGGCATCAGAATTATTCACCTCTCTATTCTCTTCCTCTGTGTCCTCTGTGTCCTCTGCGGTTAAATCATTCCCAGATAAATAGAAAATGTGAAATTCGCTTTTTAAAGCTAAAATCCAAAAATGACAATCGATTGAAATTCAAATTGTGCGGGAAGATATACGGAAAACAAGTACAGCAGTTGTAGATACGAAGTAAGCCAATCTCAATTTTTCTAACTCACCATGTTTGAACAAATCAATAATTCCGCCACTCAACCTTTAGACATCTTAAACGAAGGGGGTTTGGCCCCTGAACGTTTTGCCAGTGCAACGAATCAATCTTTTGTTGATAAAGTTCTCGAACTTACCAACATAGAACGAACTAAATTTGGTTTGTCAGCCCTGACTTTCAATGCTCAGTTGCTGAATGCGGCGGCAAATCACACCGAAAATATGGCCCTGCAAGACTTCTTTTCTCATACCGGAAAAGATGGTTCTTCGATCGGCAGTCGGATTACTGCAACGGGCTATAAATTCTCAGCGGCGGCGGAAAACATTGCTGCGGGTTCTTCTACACCCGAACAAGTTGTAACTTCCTGGATGAACAGTGCTGGCCACCGTGCTAATATTCTCGATCCTAAGCTGAAAGAAATTGGCATTGGTTACTATTTTTTAGCCAATGATACTGGTACTGAAAATTGGAATCACTATTGGACGCAAGTGTTTGCTACTTCTCTTGACGGTATCACTACACCCATATCTACTCCCACTCCCACTCCTACTCCTACTCCCACTCCTACTCCTACTCCTCTTCCCACTCCCACTCCCACTCCTACCCCAAATCTATCTGCATCTATCACCTCACCGATCGCCAATGCTACAGGTGATGGCAGCCCGACGACAGCCCCCAAAAATACAGTCAGCGGTGGCAATTATTTCTTATCTGACAGTGGGGATGCTCAGTTGCCGACAAGTCCTGGGGGATTGCCAATTTTTGCCCTTTCTGGGAAAGACAATCTCACCGGAGGAGAAGGTGCAGATACTATTAATGGAATGCAAGGTGCGGATACTATTAATGGTGGTGGGGGTAATGACAGTTTATCCGGTGGCAAAGAATCCGACTTAATTGATGGGGGTGTTGGTAATGATTTTATCAGCGGTAACAATGATAACGATCGCCTGATTGGAGGAGACGGTAACGACACTCTCCGTGGTGGCAAAGAAGATGATATCTTGATTGGCGGTAATGGCGATGATTTGTTAGGGGGCGATCGCGGTCAAGATATTCTGACTGGCGGTAGTGGCAATGATACCTTTATTCTAGCCGGTGGTTTGTCTGCGGTCACTACTTTAGCAAATGCAGATGTAATCGTCGATTTTGTGGCTGGGGATAAAATTGGTTTGACTGATGGTATTGGGTTTACCAACTTGACTTTTGAGTCTGTGAACTTGCAGTTGGATGGAAGTGCAAGCGTTGTTTCTACCGCGATTAAATCTGGTAGCAATTATTTGGGAATTGTCCAAGGTGTAAGTCAAAGTCAGCTTGCATCGAGTGTTTTTATTAATGGATAATAGAGCATATCCCTGGTTTATGAAATGCTGTAGGGACACTCAAGCGTGTTCATTGATGTCAACTTAAGGTCAAACCCGCAGTCCGGCAGGGGTTGAAACCCCTGCCTCAAAGCTCAAGTCCTCTCAAGAGGACTCATGAGTTCTTCAGTCCTCTTTAGAGGACTTGTGCTATTAGACAGGGAATTCATTCCCTGGCGGACTATGGGAACCGTGGCAGACTTGGCGGGCTGACAGCTTAAAGTTGACACCTATGACACGGCAATGCCCAAGGAGTGTCAACAATCAGGTAAAACCGATAGTCCGACAGGGGTTGAAACCCCTGTCTAATAGCTAAAGTCCTCTAAAAGAGGACTAATGAGTTGAACATTCTTCTCTTCAGTCCTCTTGAGAGGACTTTAGCTTTGTGAGACTCGGTTTCAACCCCTGGCGCCAGGGCGGGCCCACAGACGGACTTGGCGGGCTTTCAGGCTTAAGGTGACACGAAGAAGGGCACGGTGCTGTGTCCCTACGACGGGGATTGATCCGATCATTTAGATAGGTTGAGTGGTTTTATGCTTACGCACAGCGCGATCGCCCTTTTTGACTATGACATGGCGGAGCAACTATACTCCGGCTCCCGCACCCTAGTGTACCGGGCTGTGCGAAAAGCAGACCAACAACCCGTTGTCATCAAACTGCTGAGTAATGAGCATCCGAGTTTCAGCGAACTCGTGCAGTTTCGCAATCAATACACGATCGCCAAAAACCTCAACTCCCCCGGCATCATTCAATCTTACGGTCTCGAACCCTACCGTAACGGCTACGCTATGGTCATGGAAGACTTTGGCGGCATTTCGCTCGGCCAGTTCGCGCTGGGCAAACCCCTGTGCCTCGATGTATTCTACCCGATCGCCCTGCAAATCGCCGACATCCTGCACCACCTCTACCGCAACCGCATCATCCACAAAGACATCAAACTTGCCAACATCCTGATTAACCCAGACACCCAGCAAGTCAAGCTGATAGACTTCTCCATTGCCTCACTGCTGCCGCGCGAAACCCCAGAAATTCAAAATCCGAACATTCTCGAAGGTACCCTCGCTTACCTCTCCCCCGAACAGACTGGGCGGATGAACCGAGGCATCGACTACCGCAGCGATTTCTACTCCCTCGGTGTCAGCTTCTACCAACTGCTAACAGGACAACTGCCGTTTCAGTCCCAAGATCCCATGGAATTGGTGCATTCTCACCTGGCAAAGCAACCAACCGCCATCCACAGCATCAATCCTGCGATTCCACCGATGCTGTCTGAAATCGTCGCCAAGTTGATGGCGAAAAATGCTGAAGACCGCTATCAGAGCGCATTAGGACTCAAGCACGACCTGGAACTCTGTCTGACTCAATATCAAGAGAAGGGAAATCATGTCCGGTTTACGCTAGGAGAGCGCGACATCTGCGATCGCTTTTTGATTCCCGAACGCCTCTACGGCAGAGAAGCCGCAGTAATCGAGCTGCTGAGTGCCTTTAACCGCGTCAGTGAGGGCAAAACAGAACTGCTGCTAGTGGCGGGTTTTTCTGGTATCGGCAAGACAGCAGTTGTGAATGAAGTACATAAGCCGATCGTCCGTGAAAGAGGCTACTTTATCAAGGGTAAGTATGACCAGTTCAACCGCAACATACCCCTGTCTGCGTTTGTGCAAGCCGGGGGGGATTTGATGGGGCAATTACTCTCGGAATCTGATACAGAACTGGCGCAATGGCAAGCTCAAATTTCATCTGCTGTGGGCGACAATGGACAAGTTTTAATTGAGGTAATTCCCGAACTAGAGCAGGTGATTGGTCAACAACCGACTGTACCAGAATTATCGGGGAGTGCGGCACAGAATCGGTTTAATTTATTGTTTCAAAAATTCATTGAAGTATTTACCACAAAAAAGCATCCCTTGGTAATGTTTTTGGATGATTTGCAATGGGCTGATTCAGCTTCTTTAGAGTTGATCAAAATATTGATGAATGGTAATAGCTATTTGCTGATGCTTGGTGCTTATCGAGATAACGAAGTGTCGTCTGCTCACCCATTTATTTTGACAGTAGCAGAACTCAGAAAAAACAAAGCAATCGTAAATACAATTACCCTTGCACCATTAGCCTTTACTGATACAAATCATCTGGTGGCAGATACATTGAATTGTTCACCAGAATTGGCGCAACCTTTGACAGAGTTAATCCATCGCAAAACCCACGGCAATCCCTTTTTTACCACCCAGTTTCTCAAAGCATTGTATGAAGAGAAATATATTACCTTTAATGGCGATCATCGCTATTGGGAATGCGATATTGCTCAAGTGAATGCGCTGGCGATCACTGATGATGTTGTTGAGTTTATGGCATTGCAATTGCAGAAGTTGCCGATCGCAACTCAGGACGTACTAAAACTAGCAGCTTGTATTGGCAATCAGTTTGATTTGACAACCTTGGCGATCGTTTTAGAACAATCACCCACTGACGCAGCCACAGCATTGTGGAAAGCCTTGCAAGAAGGCTTGATTTTGCCCGCGAGTCAGGTGTACAAGTTCTTTCAGGGTACAGAAAAATCGACTATTGAGAATCCTGTTAATCCAAAATATCGATTTCTGCACGATCGCATCCAACAAGCAGCCTATTCATTAATTCCAGACGACCAAAAACAAGCAACACATCTCAAAATTGGGCGGCTATTACGAGATTCCTCTACCAGTGACAGAGAAGAACGGTTATTTGAAATTGTCAATCATTTGAATGTTGGTATTGCTCTGATTGCATCACTTCAAGAGCGGGAAAATTTGGCAGAATTAAATCTCACTGCTGGAAAAAAAGCTAAAACTGCTACAGCCTATGCAGGGGCAAGCGAATATCTCGGAATGGGAATTAAGCTTTTACCAGCAGATGCTTGGGAAAGCCATTATCCCCTGACGCTAGCACTCCATGAAGACATTGCCGAGGCGAGCTATCTCAACACCGATTTTGAGCAGATGGAACAGTGGGCGAGTGTCGTGCTGCAACAGACAAAAACGTTGCTAGATAACATCAAGGTTCAGCAAACTCGGATTTTAGGAATCCAAGCCCAAGGGCAATCTCTGGAAGCAATTCAGATTGGATTGCAGGTGTTACACTCCCTGGGGATTGAATTTCCAGAACAACCCACCCAAGAAGATATTAGGCAGGCTTTTGGAATAACGCGATCGCTATGGGCAGATAAACCCTTCCGTAGTTTGCTAGACTTACCCACCATGACAGATCCCCAGCTTTTGGCGGCGATGGAAATCCTGACAGCTTTGGTGCCTCCTGCCTTGCAGTCAGCTCCTAACTTAATGCCATTGCTGATGTTCAAGCGAGTTGAATTGTCCATCCGATCGGGCAATTGTCCCATCTCTGTATTTGCTTACGGTGAATATGGCTTAATCCTGTGTGGCATCATGGGCGATATCGAAAATGGTTACAAGTTTGGAGAATTGGCATTAAACCTTCGAGAAAATCTCCATCTAGCCTCATTAAAATGCCGAAACTGGCACGTAGTTCACACCTTCGTTAAACATTGGAAGGTTCCCCTCTCGGAAGTGCTACCGGGACTACAAGAGGCATACCGCAGCGGACTAGAAACTGGAGATATTGAGACGGCTTGCTACGCTGCTATGGCTTCCTGTTATTACGCTTACCATGCGGGGCAGGAATTAGGAGAACTTACCCGAACAATGCAAGCTTATCGTCAAATTATTCAGCAATACAAACAAGCAAGTGCCCTAGATTTTCAAGAAATTTATCAACAAACTACCCTGAATTTATTAGGACAGGCTGAGGTTCCTTATCTCCTCACTGGAGAAATTTTTAACCAGAAACAATCTCTGCCTCAACTGCAAGCAAACAATCAACGCCTTGCGTTGTTCATGTGGTATATAAACCAAACTATTCTCTATTATCTCTTTGGACAAGATCGAGAGGCGGCTCAAACCTCTGTTCAAACTGCACAATACCTAGATGGTGGTGTAGGGTTGTTTATGATTCCCCTCTACTCCTTTTATGATGCACTGATTCAATTAACTCAGTATGCAGCAGCAGCCCCAGAAGAGCGCCAGACGATTCTGCTCCAAGTCCAACAGCATCAAGACAAATTGCAGCATTGGGCAGATTTAGCTCCTACAAATCATCAGCATCGCTGGGAATTGATCGCCGCCGAGCAATATCGGGTATTGGGAAACAAAACCGAGGCGATCGAGGCTTATGATCGCGCCATTACCAGCGCCAAAGCTAACCAATTCATTCAAGATGAAGCCCTTGCTAATGAACTAGCTGCCAAGTTCTATCTCAATTGGGGTAAAGAAAAAGTTGCCGCTGGCTATATGCAAGAGGCGTATTATTGCTATACGAAATGGGGAGCAAAAGCTAAAACTTTCAATTTAGAAACCCTTTATCCCCAACTGCTCCAGCCGATATTACAACCACCCAAATCTAATTTTAATACCTTAGAAACCCTCACAAATTTTACGAACTCAACCACTAAAATTTCTAGCACCAGCATTTTTGATTCCTTAGATTTTGCCTCCGTAATCCAAGTCGCCCAATCTCTCTCCAGTGCGATCGAACTTGACGATCTTTTGAGACAACTCACCCAAATTATTCTCCAAAGCTCTGGAGGAAATAAGTGTATATTGGTTCTGCCCCAAAATGAAACTTGGCAGGTGATGGCTATTTCTACCCTCGAAACCACAGAACTTTGTTCAATACCCTTAGACGATAATCCTGATGTGCCAATCAAATTAATTCAGTATGTTAAACGCACTCAATCTGTGGTGGTAATCGACAACTTACAAACAGATTTACCCGTTATTGATGATTATCTGATTCAACGTAATCCTAAGAGTGTGCTGTGTTTGCCAATTCTCAATCAAGGACATTTGGCGGGCATTCTTTACCTAAGAAATGAAATGACTGCGGGGGTATTCACGAGCGATCGCCTGACAGTAATTAATTTCCTCTGTATCCAAGCTGCTATTTCCTTAGAAAATGCCCAACTTTACCAAAATCTGCAACGCTCAGAAGCCAATGAGCATGAAAAAGCAACAGAATTAGCGCAAATGCTGACAATACTTCAGTTGCGAAACAAAAAATTGGCTTTTCGGGCAGATGTGGATGCCGGATTAACAACTCATGAAAATCTCTCTGATATGCTGCAATCCACTACAGAAGCAATTGTGCAACATCTAGATGCAGCCTTTGCCCGCATCTGGACTTTGAATTCTGCTGAAAATGTTTTAAAACTCCAAGCTAGTGCTGGACAATACATTCATTTAGATGGTCCCCATGCTCGTGTTCCCGTGGGAAAATTTAAGATCGGGCTGATTGCTGAAGAATGTTGCCCCCATTTAACTAATGATGTATTAAATGATCCACGAGTTGGCGATAAAGAATGGGCAAAACGGGAAGGGATGATTGCCTTTGCTGGTTATCCGCTGATTGTTGAAAATCAAATTATGGGCGTAATGGCAATGTTTGCGCGTCATACTCTAGATGATGAAATCTTAGAGGTATTAAGTTCAGTTGCTGATGAAATTGCTTCAGCAATTAAACGTAAGTATATCCAAAAAGCCTTGCAAGAGTCAGAGATAGAGCTACGGCAAAAATCACAACAGATTGAACAGGCATTTCAACAACTCCAGCAAACCCAACTACAAATGGTGCAAAGTGAAAAAATGTCTGCCTTGGGTAACTTGGTGGCGGGGGTTGCCCATGAGATTAATAACCCTGTTGGTTTCCTTGGGGGTAATATTAAACCCGCCCTAGATTACATTAACGATTTGTTTGGCTTAATCGATCTATTTCAACAAAAATACCCACAACTAGACCCAGAAATTCAAGAAGAAATAGAAACCATTGAGCTTGAATATATTCGAGAAGATTTGCCTAATTTAATTGCTTCCATGAAGGAAGGAGTAGCTCGAATTCGAGATATCAGCACAAGTTTGCGAACTTTCTCCCGTGCGGATACTGATCGCCCCGTAGCTTGCAATATTCACGATGGGATTAATAGTACAATTATGATCCTCAAACATCGTCTCAAAGCTAATGAGAATCGCCCAGAAATTGAAGTTATTAAAGACTATGGTAATTTAGCCAAAATAGAATGTTATGCCGGACAGTTAAACCAAGTGTTTATGAATATTTTAGGGAATGCGATCGATGCTTTGGATGAATCTAATCATGGACGTAGTTTTGCGGAAATTCAAGCCAAGCCTAACTGTATTACCATTACAACCTCAGTGGAAAATAATAGCGTTAAAATTGCGATCGCAGATAACGGTAAGGGTATGAATGAAGAAGTCAAAGCAAAGGTTTTTGACCATTTATTTACTACGAAGGAAGTAGGTAAAGGTACGGGGTTGGGTTTGGCGATCGCTTATCAGATTGTCACCGAGAAACATGGCGGCGCGATTTCAGTTAATTCAGCACCGGGCAAGGGTACCGAATTTGCGATCGCGCTCCCGATATTTATAGAGGATACTCAAGCGTGCCCAAGGAGTGTCAACTTAAGCTGTTAGCCCACCAAGTCCTTCTGTCCGCCCGTTAGTCCAACCGGGGTTGAAACCCCTGTCTAATAGCTAAAGTCCTCTAAAAGAGGACTCAAGAACTCATCATCATCAGTCCTCTTTGAGAGGACTTGCGCTTTGAGACAGGGGTTTCAACCCCTGGCGGACTGGCGGGATGACCAACGGACTTGGCGGGCTTTCAGGCTTAAGTTGACACTAATGGGCACTGCCGTGTCCTAATTTCGGCTACTAATAATTCCGATGCTACCGGATTTGATATGACTAATGACTACTAACAACTGATATCGTTTCCGGTTGCATCGGAATGATTTAACCGCGAAGGCGCAAAGGACGCAAAGGAAGAGAAGAGAGAGATTAATACAGGACGATGCTAACGGAATTGATATGACTAATGACTAATTGACGCTACAGCCGATCGCAAATTCCCTTGAAATTCACCCAAAATGCGATCGCACTCTTCCCTCTCCAAACCAGTCCAGTGCATCATCAAAGCCAACTTCACAGACTTGCCACTTTTTTCGAGCAAAAAACCCGCTTCATCCCGGTTCAAATCAGTCAAATCTTGCAGCATCCCTAAAGCCCGATCGCGTAACTTCTTGTTTGTCACCGCCACATCCACCATGCGATTACCGTAAACCTTACCCAGCTTCACCATTACCCCAGTCGAAATAATATTCAAAGCCATTTTTGTCACCGTACCCGCTTTTAAGCGCGTCGAACCCGCCACTATCTCCGGGCCAACCAACAAGCGAATATTCACATCAGCCTCAAAACTAACTTGTTCGACAGGTACACAAGCCATAAAAACCGTCTTCGCACCCCGCTGGCGGGCCGCCTGCAAAGCACCGGCGACAAAGGGCGTTGTACCCCCAGCCGTAATCCCGATGACCACATCGAGATTCGTAATCTGACGATGGGCGATCGCACTTTCCCCATCTTGGGCCCGATCCTCCAAATCCTCGGAACTCCGCACCAGGGCTCCCGCACCCCCAGCGATAATCCCCTGTACGAGCTCTGGTGGCGTGCAGAAGGTGGGCGGACACTCGGCGGCATCAAGTACCCCCAAACGCCCCGAAGTACCCGCACCGACGTAAAACAGGCGGCCTCCGTGACGCAGAGACTCAGCGGCGATGTCAATAGTTTGGGCTAAATGTTGGCGGGATTGGGCGATCGCGCTTAAAGTTTGAGCATCTTCCCGGTTGAACAAGTCCACCAATTCGATCGAACTTAGCCGATCTAAATTCTCACTGTTGGCATTCACCTGTTCCGTCAGCAGATGCCCCCGTTCTTCCAAATTCTTCATTTTGTGTCAAGTGTGAATATTACAAAAGTCCTTCGAGTCGGCGACGAATAGAGTCTAGTTCGCTTTGAGAAACGTCAGTATCAGATTTAGGTTCCGGCTGTGACTGCCATTCTATCTGTGTTACATTGTTTTCGGGCGGAATTTCCAGCGCCCCTGCCGGCACCAGTTCCCAGTCATAATCGACACTATCGCAGAAATCCTTAATTTCTTCCTCGTCGATCGCCTCGACAGTAGGTTCGGGGAAATCCTGAGCTTCCAACATCAAGCCAAAGCGGATGGCATCGTCTTCTGACTCAAACATGAGAACTTTGTTGCGATCGCCGAGTTGAATGGTATGAATTCCTTCATTCTCCGTGCGGGCATTGAAGAGTAAGACGAACACTCGCATAAGTTTACAAACTTTCCTAACCAGCGTTTTTTTATCTTAGGATCGATCGGTCGATTTTTGATTTTTGATTTTTGACCTGAGACTTACTCCCGCGAGAAAGTGGCACTGTAGAATGTTGAATATGGCCCAGAATGGGGCAGTGCTTTCACCATCCCTGTGGTTGGCGAGTTACTTGCTGATGAGAGGGGCATCTTTTAGGGCTGCTGAAAGCCAGCGCTGTATGCGATAGCATTAGCATCGGGTAGTTTACTTCCTGAATTCTCCGAATCTATGACTAACTCTCCCGATGACAAAAATCAACACGCACCCCCTCGCACTGTTCGCTGGTGGCGTCCTCTACTGCTTAGCGGTACGGGATTGGGAATTTTCGCCCTGGTGGGGGCGGCCGCTGCTGCTGCTTGGTGGATTCCCGAAAAGTTAGCTCCTGTGGTGGAAACTGAAGTTACTAAGCTAGTGAAACGCCCGGTGCACATTGGAAGTTTGGAGAGATTTTCTCCGACAAGTTTGCGATTTGGTCGATCGAGCCTACCTGCAACTGCTACCGATCCCGATTATGCCTCTACCGAAGCAGTGGAAGTGCAATTTTCACTCTGGCAACTGTTGTTGGACCGCACTCTCAAGTTAGATATTACCTTAGTCAAACCCAACGCTTATATCGAACAGGACGAACGAGGAGTTTGGGTTAATATTCCCACTATCGACAAGCCGAAATCTCCCAGTTTATTTAAAACCGAAATTGGTGCAATTAGAGTTGAAAATGTCGGTGCAGTCTTGGCTCCTGCTCCACCAAGGGGATTAAAAAAACCTCTGCCCATTTCTGTAATTCTTAAAACAGGTAGCGCTCAATTTTCGCAGCAAAACCAGCGAGTTATTTATGAATTAAATGGTAATTTTACCAATAGTGACAATTTTATTATTAAGGCTGATTCTTTGTTGACAACAGCTCAGACTAACATACAGATGCAAGGTCAAAAATTGCCTTTGTCTTACCTAGTCCAGTTGCTAAGAATTCCTGATGTGTATTTAGGTAGAGGTCTAGCCAATGGTAATTTAACTGTACAATTACGAGACAACAAAGTATTTGGCATTACCGGAACTTCGGATTTTCAAGGAGTTGATTTAGCCATTAAAGCGCTGAGACAGCCAATCCTAAATAGTAGCGGTCAAGTGCGGTTTCAGGGGACTAATATTATAGTTGATAGTCTGACTGCTAATTACGGTTTGATACCTCTAAAAGTAGCAGGGACAGTGGCAACGGGAGCTAATTTCAATCTGGAGCAATCTAAGTTCGATCTGGTAGCAAATGTGCCACCAGTGACAGCGACAAACATTATCAGTACCCTAGAACAAGAATTAGGTCAAAAAGTAGTATTGCCCTTGGTGGCTGCGGGAGAAGTCAAGCTAGATGCTAAATTGACTGGGACTGTTTCACAGCCAGTTATGGTAGGTGCGATCGCATCCACCAAACCAGCTATAGTCGATCGCCTACAATTCAAAAATATTAGCACCAACTTTAAACTAGAACGAGGTAGAACAGCCCCAGCCCCAACTCCCAATTCTCTCTCTTCAGTTCCCCCACTTTCATCCTTAGCTTTGACTTTGAGCGATATTCTGGTGGAGCCTGCTGTTGGTGGTAAGATTGGCGGTAAAGGTCAAATTGATATCGCCTTGGCAAATAACAATTCACCATCGGGTTTGGTGTTTGATTTGCAAGCCGAAAACCTGCCCGCCGACGCGATCGCCCAAATTTACAGTCTGCCAATTCCTGCTACAGTTAAAATTGGGAGCGTCTCAGCTAAAAGTCAAATTTTTGGCCCTTTAAACAACATTCAAGCTAGGGTACAATGGCAAGCACCCCAGGGCAACTTTCCGGCTAGTGGCGAAGTTCGCGCCGGCGGAAATGCGGTGGATTTGCCAAATACTGTTATAAAAATTGGCGAGGCTACTGTGAATGTGAATGCAGCCATCGTCGGCCGTCAATGGCAAGCTTTAATTAAAGGCGATCGCATTAACCTCAATAGTTTACAGCAAGTTGTACCTGGACTTTCTTTACCACCTGAATTAGCAGGTTTGTTCAGCGGAACTGCCGAAGCTGCGGGGACTCTGGACGATTTGAGTTTAAAGGGGATAAATGCTAGAGCTAAAGGACAATTAAATATAGCTGACAGTATTGTGAATGTTAATGGCGAACTAGCATCGGGCAGTTGGCAAGCTTTTGGTAATACGAAAAAAGTGGCTTTGAATCGAATAATCGATATTGGATTGCCGTTCCTGAACCTAGGTACTCCTAACACTTCAAACCCCGAAAATATCAATAATATCAACAATCTCAAATCCAAAATTGCCAATCTAAAATCGTTTGATGGAGAGTTAGCAGGGGAATTTCAAGCTAGGGGAACTATTGACAATTTAACCGCCAAAGGCATCAATGTTAGAGGTAGTGGTAAACTCAATATTGCTGAGAGTAATCTCAATTTCAAGGGAGAATTGGTAGAGGGAAAATGGCAAGGAATTGCAGCAACCGAACGGGTAGCTATCGGTCGCTTAGTAGATTTAGGATTGCCACTGTTAGATGTAGCTTCAGCATTTAATACTGACAGCCAGCCCACGGCAAATATCAACAATCTCAAATCCAAAATAGCTAATCTCAAATCGATTGATGGACAACTATCAAGTCAATTTAAAGCAACAGGTAGTCTGGACGATTTGACGGCAAAGGGCATTAATGTTGCAGGCCGTGGCCAACTGAATCTGGGTTCAGGCAATGTTAATTTCCAAGGAGAATTAGTAGAGGGAAATTGGCAAGGAATTGCGGAAACCGATCGCACTGCCATCCGCAACTTGGTAGATTTAGGGTTGCCCTTGTTAGATGTAGCCTCAGCGTTTAACACTGACCCTCAGCCAACGGCAAATCTCAACAACCTCAAATCCAAAATAGGTAATCTCAAATCCATTGACGGACAAGTATCCAATCAAATCAAAGTCAGTGGCAGTCTGGAGAAATCAAGCGCAGTTGAGATTGCAGCCAACAGCAGTGGCAAATTAAATATTGCTGATGGTACGGTAGATTTTAAGGCCAAATTAGCCGCCGGACGGTGGCAAGCTGTCGCTAATCTCGATCGCCCTATTCTCAGTCGTTTAGAACAAACAGTCCGCAATCTCCAACTGTTTCCCCTAACGGCAACTTTGCCCACAGGATTTGACGGCAGAATTAACGGCCAACTCCAAGCCGCCGGCAGTTTAGATAACTTGACAGCAAAGGGAATTAGTGCTAGGGGAGAAACGCGGATTTTGGCCAATGGACTTGGGGCGATCGACACTACAGCCCAATTAGAAAACGGCAACTGGCAAGCATTCATCGAAACCAACGACATCGCCCTAGCCAATCTCCAGCAAACCCTCAAACAAACCGGTTTACTGACAGCAGATTTACCACCAGAAATTGATGGCAATCTCGACGGCAAAGTCCGCCTTTTGGGAACAGTAGATAACTTAACCGCCAACGGCATCACCGCCCAGGGCGAAGGACAAATTAGACTGGCCAACGGTGGAGGTACTGTCAATGCCAAAGCCCAAGCCGAATCGGGGAATTGGCGCGCATCAATTAACGGCGGACAAATTGCCCTAAGTCGCTTCCAGAAAGCCTTTGAATCCCAGCGCCAAAACTTGCAATCCCCCGGTTTAGTCTCCCAAGCCCAAAATCTGCCCCTACTCCGAGGACTATTTAACGGTAATCTAAATTTATCAGGTCCGATCGCATCGAGCACGGGGGCACGGGCGGGCACGCACCATCCACCGCCCCTACAGGATGTTCGCGCTGGTGGCAGTTTTCGCATCTCGGAATTGCCATTTCTCAAACAACCTCTTGAGGCTATATTTAATTGGGATGGCAAACGGGTGGAAATTGAGAACGCTACAACTCCCGGTTTGACAGCAAATGGCATTGTTAACGTCGAACTTGCAGGTAAAGGATTGCCTTCAATTTCTAATCTAGATTTGAATGTCAAACTCTCCAACTTTAACCTGGAAGCCTTACCGGCAGAACAACTCGGATTTTTGAGACCAATTGGTCTCAAAAAGTCTTCAGAGAATAATCTCCCCCTGCGCGGGAATGTCGATTTTGTCGGCCGCCTCACCGGCACCCTCAGCGCCCTCAGCTTAGTTGGCGATGTGGCTGTGCGAGATTTAGCCGTAAATCAGGTAGCTTTTGACCCCGTACTGGCGGGTACTGTGAATGCAGGTTCTGGCAAAAGTGTAGATTTGCGTCTAGCCGGCGTCAGCGACAAAATCGAAGTAGCTTTAAATCCATCTTTCCTACCGACATCTTTCTTAGTCAAACGCGGGGAATCCGTGGCTAGCGGCCAAACTGAGGGCGAAACTCTGCGAGTCAATTTAAGCGATTTCCCTCTCGCAGCTTTGAATCTGTCACCAGGTAAAGATGCTGGTTTGGGGCCGATAACTGGTACGGTTTCGGGACAAGTTAACGTGCCCGGTTGGAAAATGCCACTGAATCCGGCGACTTTGCAAGCAAGTGGACAAATTGCGATCGCCCAACCAGCGATCGGCTATATTAAAGGTGACAGTTTCCAGGCAGAATTTAGCTACGCTAACGGTAGCGCCACTCTCAACAACGGCGTTTTCCGCCAAGGCAGCGGTCAATACTTAATTTCTGGGAATGTGAAAGCAGGGGCTAACCCGGAATTTGCCGGAAAAGTTAACATCCAGCAGGGAAACCTCCAACAAGTTTTAGCCGCCCTGCAATATTTCAATTTAGGAGATTTCGCCAGAGGTTTAAAACCTCCCGTTTACGGTAGGGCCGCCGATGTCCAAACCGTAGCAGTGGGAGTCCCCGAAGCCCCTTTAATCGAACAGTTGCAGCGCTTGGTAGAAATTGAAGAAATTCTCAAACAGCAGCAAGCAGTCACAGCATCGGAACCCTTGCCTCCCTTGGATCAATTGCAAGGCACTTTTGGTGGAGAAATTGCCGTAGCCGGTTCTTTGCAAACCGGAATTCAAGCTAAATTTAATGTCAAAGGTGATAACTGGCGCTGGGGTAAATATGTCGCCCAACAATTCAGCATTGAGGGAGGTTTCCAGGACGGGATTCTAACTATCTTACCTCTGGAAATTCGATCGGGCAAAAGTGCGATCGGGTTTTCTGGACAACTAGGCCAAAAAGCTCAATCCGGCCAGTTGCGGGTGGAAAATTTACCAGTCGAAGAGTTAGCAAAACTGGTGGAATTGCCCTTTGTCGATGTCACGGGCAATTTGAATCTGCGGGCAAACTTGGCCGGCACTTTAGCCAATCCGCAACTAGCCGGAGAATTGAGTTTGCAAGACGGTACTCTCAACAGAGAACCAATTAAAAAAGCCGATGGCAGTTTCAGTTACAGCAACGCCCGTCTGAATTTTGGGGGCAGCGCTTTGGTGACTCAAACCGAACCGATTGAAGTTCAGGGAAGTTTACCCTTTGAGTTGCCTTTTGCCACTGTCAAACCTGATAGCAATCAAATCGATTTGCGGGCCAATTTGCAAAATGAAGGATTGGCCATTATTAATGTCTTGACTCCCCAACTTACTTGGGTTAGTGGCAAGGGACAGGTGCAAATTCGCGTGGGAGGAACCCTGGAACGCCCTGTAGCTCAAGGAATTGCAAATTTTGAAAATGCAACCGTCCGCGCCAAAGCCGTCCCAGAACCGCTCACAGGGCTGACTGGGGCGGTGCGCTTTGAGGGCGATCGCATTCGGGTAGAGGGAATTCGGGGACAGTGGTCGCAGGGAGAAATTGTCGCCCAAGGTGTGATTCCGCTGTCAGTACCTTTTGCTGAGGGTGATGTGGATGCGGCTAGTCCCTTGGCTGTAAATTTAGATAAGTTGGGTTTGGACCTTAAAGGATTGTACCGTGGCAAGGTAATTGGTCAAGTGCAGGCGATCGGCACGGCTTTGCGGCCGCAGTTGAGTGGCAAAATTGAACTGTATGAGGGCGAGGTGTTTTTACCTAGCGCAGGTGGTGCGACAAAGTTAGTCTCTGCTGCTGCTGCTTCCGGTGAAACTCCTTCTGCTGCGATTGAGGTTTCTCCTGCGGTTGCGACTCCAACGGCGACTTCCTCTTCTCCTTCCTTTGAAGTCCGTTTAAATGATTTGCAGTTAAACTTGGGGCGTAGAATTCAAGTTAAAAGCGCGCCCCTATTGAGTTTTGGGGCGACTGGGGGTTTGACTGTCAACGGTACTCTTGACGATCTGCGCCCGGAGGGTACAATTAGATTGACAAACGGTGCTGTGAATTTGTTTACAACCCAGTTTAGGCTCGATCGAGGATATCCCCAAACTGCTACTTTTATACCATCCCAAGGATTAGACCCCACCCTGGATGTGAGATTAGCAACTTCGGTACAGGAAGTAACGAGATTTCGGACTCCGGGAAATTCTGTCGCATCGGAAATAGCAGACGAACCGAATCTGTTTGGGAATGTGCGGAGTGTACGAGTTCAAGCCTTGGTAACGGGAAAAGCTTCTCAGTTGGCGGATAGTTTGGAGTTGAGAAGTTCTCCGAATCGATCGCAAATAGAAATTGTCGCACTGTTAGGTGGCAGTTTTATCCAAACTTTAGGTAAGGGAGATAGTACCCTGGCGATCGCCAATTTAGCAGGTGCTGGCTTATTTGGCAACATTCAATCTGTGATTACAAATGCCACGGGATTAACGGAATTCCGGCTATTTCCCACTAGGATTGGTAGCGGAGAAGGGCGCACGGCTAGTGCGGGTTCCACAAATGGTAGTGCCGGTTCCCTCGGTGTCGGATTGGAAATTGGAGGCGATATTACCCGCAATCTTTCGGCTACTATCATCCGGGTGTTGTCTGCTAATCAACCAACAGAATTCAATTTGCGCTATCGTTTGAGTGACGAAGTTTTGCTACGCGGTTCCACTGATTTTCAAGGAGATAATCGAGCAACTGTGGAGTATGAATTAAGATTTTAAAATGATTTCACCGCAGAGAACACAGAGGACACAGAGGGAGATAAGAGAGATGAATGCAGGACGATGCTACCGGATTGGATATAACCAACAACAACTAACAAATAACCAATAACAAATAACTAAATTGTAATTTCATCCAAAGATGCGATCGTCACATCAGCCTTGGATAAATGACTAGCCTCCGCCTTCCCCCAACAAATCCCAATACAGCCCGCCGCACCAGCATTTTTGCCCATCTGAATATCCCCCGCTGAATCTCCCACCATCAAAGTTGCTGCGGGTTCTACTCCCAGTCTCTCACAAGCTAACAAAAATAATTTAGGATCGGGTTTATTGAGATGCACAGAATCCACACCCATTTCTAACTGAATGTATGCGCCTAATTCGGAACTTTTCACAAAGTTTTTCACGGCTTGAGTCGTAGCAGCCGAAAGAATTCCCAGTTTCAAACCCGCATCTGAGAGAGATTTCAAAACTTCTAAACTGCCCACAAATAAGGGAGAAGGCGGACTATTTTTTAACATTGCGTCGGCTTCATCAAAAGCACGTTGGGCAATCGCTAAAGATTCTATCCATCCTCTGCCAGTTTCGGCAATATATCCCGCAGCTACAATTTCGTTTTCCCGGCGGCTACCCACTGCCATCAAGCCCGTGGGGTCGATTTTACCAGCTTCGATACCGAAAGCCATTTGCAATGGCTCTCCAACGCCGGGAATTTGGGCATCTACCAAGCGCGATCGCTTCAGCCCTAAATGTCTCAAAAATTCTTGAGAATCCTCTAGAGTGCCATCTTTGTCAAAGATAATGGCTTGAATATTAGAGAACGTAATACCCCGACATTTAATAGTTACCAAGAATCAAAACTCCTGAATTTTTATATTTTTTTTCTATCTTGTCATAATTAGGAAACAATTCCACTTGTTACCTTTGGCCACGGGAGGCAGAGCCTCTCGACATCAGTTCCCAGGCAGAGCCTAGGAACCAGGTATACAGCCTTTTTCCACTTGTTCCCAGGCTCTGCCTGGTAACGCAGATCCGGAGGCTCTGCCTCCAATTTGTTACCTTTGGCCACGGGAGGCAGAGCCTCTCGACATCAGTTCCCAGGCACAGCCTAGGAACCAGGTATACAGCCTTTTTCCACTTGTTCCCAGGCTCTGCCTGGTAACGCAGATCCGGAGGCTCTGCCTCCAATTTGTTACCCTTGGCCACGGGAGGCAGAGCCTCTCGACATCAGT
>NZ_JAHRFC010000044.1:0-4822 GCF_020883015.1 Microcoleus sp. CAWBG640 | reverse complement strand
CTGGTAACGCAGATCCGGAGGCTCTGCCTCCAATTTGTTACCCTTGGCCACGGGAGGCAGAGCCTCTCGACATC
This sequence comes from Microcoleus sp. CAWBG640, assembly GCF_020883015.1. Taxonomy (NCBI): domain Bacteria; kingdom Bacillati; phylum Cyanobacteriota; class Cyanophyceae; order Oscillatoriales; family Microcoleaceae; genus Microcoleus; species Microcoleus sp. CAWBG640. The sequence continues at coordinate 4,748 of NZ_JAHRFC010000044.1, read as the reverse complement.
AGTTCCCAGGCAGAGCCTAGGAACCAGGTATACAGCCTTTTTCCACTTGTTCCCAGGCTCTGCCTGGTAACGCAGATCCGGAGGCTCTGCCTCCAATTTGTTACCTTTGGCCACGGGAGGCAGAGCCTCTCGACATCAGTTCCCAGGCAGAGCCTAGGAACCAGGTATACAGCCTTTTTCCACTTGTCCACTTGTTCCCAGGCTCTGCCTGGTAACGCAGATCCGGAGGCTCTGCCTCCAATTTGTTACCCTTGGCCACGGGAGGCAGAGCCTCTCGACATCAGTTCCCAGGCACAGCCTAGGAACCAGATACCAGATAATAAAACCAGATAATAAGTTACAATCAAACATTCTTTTTAGCGATTAAATCCGCAATCATTAAGGTTAATTGAGCAGGCTTAACAGGTTTAGCAATATGCTTGTTAAAACCTGCATCGATCGCCCTTTGTACCTCCTTGTCGCTAGCATAAGCAGTCAGCGCAATGGCTGGAATGTTTCCAGCTTTGGCATCAAGAGAACGAACTTGTTGCATCAAGGAATACCCATCTTCCTCTGGCATTCCAATATCAGATATCAGGATGTCATATTTGTCAAGGTTTTCCGTCAAAGCTGCGATCGCCTCTTTTGCAGAGCCCACCGTCAGCACCTGGGCGCCGTAGTCTTCCAGGACAAATTGCAATAACTCACGGGTATCCATATCATCATCTACGCTTAAAATCTGCAAACCTTCAAGGCCCCGTCCCCCATCTTTGGAAGTGTTTAAAGGTAGTGTAAATACAGTCGGTTCTACATCACTTGGCGGTGTTAATTCCTGGGGAATTGAAACTAGCGGCAACCTCACAGTCATCGTAGTTCCTTGTCCTTCACCCGGACTTTCGGCTCCCACTGTACCACCATGAAGTTCGACTAAATGACGCACGATGGACAATCCTAATCCTAGCCCTTGATTAGTCTTGGTAGTGCTGGAATCAGCTTGATGGAAACGATCGAAAATATAGGGTAAAAAGTCTGCTGTAATCCCTTTTCCCGTGTCCCTGACTCGAATTTGAGCGTGACTGTCTATCGCCTCTAAGACAATTTCCACTCGTCCACCGGAGGGGGTAAACTTAATCGAGTTAGATAGCACATTCCACAGCACTTGTTGCAATCTGTCAGCATCCCCTAAAACTGTCGCAGAACTCAACTCGGCAAATATTTCAATGTTTTTGGCATCCGCTGATAATTGCACCCCGTCGATCGCACTTTGCACCACTACCAGCAGATCCATCGGACTGGTATCCAGATGCAGTTTACCACTCGTAATCCGAGAAACATCCAGAATATCTTCAATTAACTGAGTTTGGGCGATCGCACTCCGCTCAATCACCTCTAGGGCGCGAGTCACGGCTGCTTCATTAAGTTTGCCAGAGCGCAGCAATTTTGCCCATCCCAGGATGGGAGTCAGGGGGTTACGAAGTTCGTGGGAGAGATTCGCCAGAAATTCATCTTTAGCACGGTTGCTGTTTTCTGCTTGTTGACGGGCTAACTGCTCCTGCATCAATAGCTGCGATCGCTCTATCTCAAACTGCTGGCGACTTGTGATATCCTCGATCGACAACAAAATCATCATATCTTGGTCTTCTCGTTGCAGTTTACAAGCATTCAGCAACATAGTTTTCTGCCCAATCTGCTCAAATACGTGCTCTAACTCAAAGTTGTGAAGCTCAACATCATTCACCAGAATATCTGCCAATATCGATCGCAGTTGCGGAATATTCCATTGCCCATTTCCCAATTGAAACAGCGAAATCTGCGATGTTTCTGGGAATGAAACCTGAAACGTTTCATAGAAACATCGATTGGCTGTATTCACACATAAATCAGCATCCAGCACCACTAAAGGTGTGGGAACAGTTTCGACGATGGTTTCAGCATAATTTCGGGCTAACTCTAAGGTTTTGGTACTGCGTTTCATAGCATCAATATCGATCCAAACCATTACCACACCATCAATGCGGTTTTCCGTAGTCCGATAAGGACGAATGCGGAGGATGTACCAATAGCCCGCTAGAGTTTGAACTTCTTGTTCCTTCGTCTGGAGAGTCTCAATCACCTCCAAAATTAGCCCTGACAAATCTGGAACATCAAGATGGGAACGAATATCGCTAAAAGGCCGCCCAATATCGGTAGGAATCAGATTAAAAAGTTGCTGTGCCATCGGCGTAAAGCGTCTAATTTTTAAATCGTTTTCCACCATTAAAATCGGAATATTGATACTCCCCAGCAAATTTATCAAGTCGTTACTGATATGATGTTGTTCAATATTTCGACTGCGAAGTTCCTCGTTAGTGGTGATCAGTTCCTCGTTGGTGGCTTGAATCTCTTCTTTGGCAGTTTCTAGTTCCTCGTTGGTGCTTTGCAGCTCCTCGTTGCTGGATAGGATTTCTTCGTTGGCAACTTTGATGTCTTGGTTGAGACTTTCCTGCTGCTGAATTACCGATTGGAGATGCGCTTGAGCCACATTTTTGTCTTCATTCGCGGTGGCAAGTGCCTGTCTCAGTTCCAGAATCTCGCGCTGTAAATCAGCAGGATTCAAGCTCTCAGAATTGACGGTACTGAGGTTGACCGCAGTAAGTAAAGCTTCTTCAAATAGAACCAAAAAGTAGCGTGATTGGGCCCGATCCGGGTGGAAGGGAATCACCTCAAAATTGACGAAGTTCGATCGCTCGCCCACAACCAAATTTATCCCTTCTTTTCTCACAACTACGTTCTGCATCAGTGCCTGATACATTGCAGTACGAAGTTCGATGGCTAAGTCTTCCCTTGCCATTGTCAGCAAGTTTAAGCTGGGAATCCCTGGTGTCAGTCTCAGGTAAGCATTGGTATCTCCCCGCACTTGCAGAATGTTCATCTGCTCGTTGACAACCACACCTGTTGGGGCGTAGCGATTCAAAATTAGTTGGTCTGTGTATTGCTGTAAGTCAAACCCATCTGGAGAGTTTTCATTAGTGGGCTGAGATTTATTTACTTGAGCGATGGGGTAAGAACTCGTTGCAAAGGAAAATATCTGACTATTTTCCGTCAATGTTTTAGCATAAATTTTGCACTTTGTGTGCAATGAATTAAACAAAGATGAAAATTTTCCGATACTTTCAGAAGAGCCTAACAGGAGAAAACCAGTGGGGTTAAGACTGTAATGAAAAATCGGAATCACTCTTTTTTGCAAAGGCTCTGCTAGGTAAATCAGCACATTGCGACAGCTAATGAGATCTAGATTGGAAAAAGGCGGGTCGCTGCCTAAATTTTGTCTGGCAAATATACACAGTTCGCGGACTGTTTTGTTGATTTTATAGCCTCCTCCTTCCCATATAAAGAAGCGAGTCCGGCGCTCTGGTGAAACGTCGAGCATCTGGTTTTCTAAGTAGAAGCCAGACCTGGCTTTGCTAATGGCGGCTTCGCTAATATCTGTGGCAAAAATCTGGATCGGTGGCTGGGGAGATCGATCGCCCAAAAACTCTAACAAACAAATGGCGATCGAGTAAACTTCTTCCCCTGTGGAACATCCCGCCACCCAAATCCGTATGGGATTCTTGACTGACTTATTTGCGGTAATCGTGGGAAAAACCAGCTCTTTTAGCTGTTCAAAGGCTTCTGGATCGCGAAAAAAACTGGTGACGTGGATCAGGATTTCTTGATACAGGGCATAGACTTCAAGCGGATGGTCTTGCAGATATTCGGCGTAATCTGCCAAGGAATTGAGCTTGTACAATACCATTCGTCGTTGGATGCGTCGATCGATCGTAGCGACTTTGTAGTGGGTGAAGTCAACCCCTGTAGTCGATCGCAACAATCCTAAAATAGTGGTGCGGACATAGTTGTCTGGGGGTGATTCTGTAACTGTGGTGGTCAATATCGGGCAAGAAAGCCAGGAATCAGCGCGGAAATTTGCCAGTTCCTCGGCAATTTTTTGAGGGGGGAGAACGAAGTCTACATTACCTGTAGCCACTGCCGTATTTGGCATACTATCGAATTTTGCGGAGGCTTCGCATTGAGCAAATGTCACACCTCCGGCTGCTTTAATAGCCTTGATCCCCAGGGAACCATCTCCGTCTCCCCCGGATAATACTACGGCAAGGGCCTTGGGTCCGCGATCGGCAGCCAAGGACACGAGAAACGCATCTCCCGGCATATATTTGCCATAAATTTTCTCGCGGGCTGTGAGTTTCAGGACACCGCTGGCCAGTGTCATCTTAGTGTTGGGCGGAATTATGTATACTTGATTCGGCTCTACAGTCGTCCCGTCAACCACCTGACTGACTGGCATTTGTGTGGTGGTGGCGAGAATTTCAGTCAGCAGACTTTCGTGATTGGGGTCTAGGTGCTGAATCAGCACAAAGGCCATACCAGTATCGGTTGGTAAGTGATGGAGTAATTCTGTGAATGCTTCTAGTCCTCCGGCTGAAGCCGCAATCCCAACGATGGGAAAGGCGGAATCGACTGTGTTTTGCGGTTGGGGGTCGATCGGGGATAGTGCGATCGATTCTGGTACATTTTCTTCATCAGGCTCATTACCGACCATAGAAATCTCCTTACGCTCAAACCAACTAGCTATAGGTATTACTATGGCACTTTCTTTTGTTTTACTGCTACATAAGATTGACATAAAGCGGACAAGAATGACATCTCGGACACTTAAAACTTACTTCCTGCTTCTACGTAGGGAGTCGGCTCCTTCTACTCAGAGCGGCGTGAATTCAGGATTAGCCATC
>NZ_JAHRFC010000043.1:0-49231 GCF_020883015.1 Microcoleus sp. CAWBG640 | reverse complement strand
TCCTAACGCTCGTGATGCGATCGTTGCAGAGATTTTTGGGTGTTTTTACTCACGCTTGGTCTCGGATGATTCACTTTTACCCCCTCAATCCGCCTATGTGCCAGTTGGGGGTGCGGAATGTGGGTTACTCCCTCCCCTTAGTAAGGCTATGCTTTATAAACATCTTTCTTAACAATAAAGTTGACAAAAGTAACTACCAATCTTCTCAATCCACGCCACAAGGTTTTAACTCCCGGAAAACCATCATCTTTTCTGCCCAAAAAACCTCCCAATTTAGCAATCCAACCAACCGCTTACCCTAAAGTTGGTGGGTAAAAATGAGAATAACTTTTGTGATAAATTGTTGCATAAAGAGCCTGCCATTCTGGAGGTTATAACATAGCCCGATGCCCGATACTTCGACTACCCTGGACACAAGTGCCCCATGCCCTATTACCATTATTCCATTAATCCTAATTTTCGCAATCGCGAACGAATCGCCCCAGATTGTCTCTGAAATTTCTTGGCTAATTCGCCAATTTTTTGACCGCTAGCATATTCATTCTTCAACTTCTCATCTTCTTCTCGACTCCACTTGACATAAGCTCTGGGATACTTCTGTCTAATTTTTTCAACATCGTAGGTTTTAGGTCGATCGCCTTTTAAGCCGGAATCCAAATTTCGGTTGATTTCCCCGCCGTGACGCTCTACCGCCTCCTGTACCTGGTTAGGAATAGTAGCAATTTCTTGGGATAGCTCACCCAAAGCCTTTTCTACTTGTTGCTGAAGTTCTGTTAGCTGTCGTTGTTGCAAATTTCCCCACTGCGGCAGTTCGTTGATAAATTGCTGCAAATCGAGAATGATTGTTGTTAAAGTTTCGACTTGTTGTAACTCTGGCCGCTGTTTGAATTGGCGGCTGGTAATTTCGATCTCGGTTTGAATCATTTTCATGGTTTTTTCTAAAATTATTAACCGCTGACGCATATTTTCAACGGCTGAAATTAAAGAATGTACGTTCTCTCCCGGTTGAGCATTGATATTTTCGTTGGCTGTTTGCGGGAGAGCTTGATCTAAGGATTTTACGGCAATTTGTAATTGTTCGATCGCGCGATCGGTTGTTGTCGCGTGTCGATCTACCCGATCGAACGTTGAAGCCGTACTCATCCTAATTTGCTGCTGCAACTTCTGTCGATTCACAAAATTCAACAGTAGCGCAATGGCGATCGGCACCTGGGCATAAATGCTCTGCTGGAAAACCAAACTAGCCGCTAATCCAACGGCAGAGACCGCCAAAAAAAACAATTCAGCAGTTTCTGACAAATTGGTCAATTTGGGATTTGGGATTTTGGTTTTTGAATTCGATGAGGACATATGTTAAATGGGAATTGCGAATTGGGAATTGCGAATTAGAAATTAGTAATTGATACTTGGTAGGCTCTACATTACCTAATTTAAAATTACTATCGGTTTTTGATGTATCTAAATCTACTTAAATATATTAAACCTGCAAAATTAATCGAGCTAAAGAAAAATAAATTAAGACACCGAGGACATCAACTGCGGTAGTTATAAAGGGTGCGGACATCAAAGCCGGGTCTAAACCCAAAGAACGAAATAAAAAGGGCAAAGCTGAACCTGCAATCGAAGCTAACATTGCGATCGCCAACAAACTGATCCCTACTGCGATCGCCACTGCTAAATTCCCTTGCAGAATATAAGCCCAAACAGTGGCCACCGTCCCCAATATAGCTCCTAGCAGCGCTCCCGCCATCCCCTCGCGGACAATTATTTTCAACGGCCCCATGGCTGTAATTTCATCGGTGTTCAAACCGCGAATTACCACCGTTGAGGACTGGGCTCCCACATTACCTCCCGTACCTGTCAGCAATGGAATAAAGGCTGCTAGAGCTACAACTTGCTGCAAAATATCTTCTTGAGCTCGAATAATTGCCCCCGTAACAGTATTAGTTAAGAGCAACACAAATAGCCAAACTACCCTTTTGCGAGCAACGGTGATTAAATCGGTCTGAAAATAATTGTCACCGCCGGACTGAACACCGCCGAGGGTATAAATATCTTTGGCTGCTTCTTGTTCCAAAATGTCGATCGCATCATCCACTGTAATAATACCGACGAGACGCTGTTCCCGGTCTACTACCGGCACTGCCAAAAAATCATAACGCTGGATCAGCCTAGCGACTTCTTCTTGGTCAGTACCAGTTTGAACTGAAATTACCTCGCGGGTCATAATTTCGCCGACAGTTTTGTCGAGGGGGGAAGTGACTAAATCCCGCAAGGATAAAATGCCAGTTAAGCTGCGGGCGGCATCGGTGACGTAAAGGGAATAAATTGTTTCAGTAGTCTTAGCCAAAGAGCGGATTCTGTCTAAAGCTTGAGCAACAGTAAAGCTTTCTTTGAGAGAAATATATTCTGGGGTCATAATCCGGCCCGCGGTACTGGCTTCATAACCCAATAGTTGAGCCGTAGCTTCGCGTTCCGTTGGGCTCAATTCACCCAAGAGGCGGCGGACTAAAATTGCCGGCAGTTCGTCAAACAGTTTAGCGCGATCGTCCGGGGACATTTTGTCTACAATGTCAATGACTTCTTGGCGTTTGAATTTTTCACACAGAGACTGCTGGACGCTGGAGTCGAGATATTCATAAACTGCGATCGCTTCGTCTTTGGCAAGTAAGCGAAAGGCTATTACCTGCATGGTTTCTGGTAGCCCTTCAATGGCTTCAGCGATATCGGCTTCCTGCACCGGCTGCAAAATCGCTTTTGCTCCTTTAAAGTCTGCTTGTTCCAGTAGGGCCTTTAATTGCGATCGGACTAATTCCCGCAATTCTTTTCGCGCGTAGGTCGGTAGCGAAGATAATTGATAATTGCTTTCTGTCACTGACGACCCTCCTAAACCTGTGCTGCGCGCGTTCCTGAATCCAGTCTATAGCCTATTGACACCAATAGTTACAGTGATCGGAATTGCGATCTGGGACGAGAAACCCAGTTGATTTTGTGATGCTTTAGCACCACAACCAAGCTATATTTTTTGATGGCTCTACTTAAACCAACAATTGATATTTTTCTTGTGCCAAACGATACAGAGGCCGCCACACCAAACGATTAGTCAATACAACCAACAGCGACATCACAGAAGTGGCCGCTAAAAGCAAAGGAAAATTTCCAGATGCCGTGGCCTGAGAAATAGTTTCTCCCAAACCATCTGTAGTAATAATTTCACCTTTAAACTGCACGTATTCGCTGACAATACTGGCATTCCAAGCACCGCCAACCGCCGTAATAATCCCTGTAATCAAATAGGGGAATATTCCAGGTAATATTAAATTAGTCCACCGCTGAATCAGAGAAAGTTTATAAACTTGTGCAGCCTCAAATAGCTCCGAAGGTATTGCTTGAGCGCCGGCAATCACATTAAACAGCAAATACCACATAGTACCCAACATCATCAAAGCCACTGAACCTATTTGCAAGCCACCTCCCGCCTGAATTAAAGCTAACAATAATACTGGGAATAAAGCAGTTGCTGGTACAGAAGCGGCTATTTGTACCAATGGCTGCAAAATCTGAGCCAAACGCGGATTTCGCCCGATCGCCACTCCGACTGGTACTGTCCACAACAGCGATAAAAATAGGGCGCATACGACTCGCAAAGCCGTGAAAATTGCACCTCCGATCACCTTTTGCCAGTCGGACAAACTCAGCACTCGCAGCAACAGTACAGCTTCCCAAGTTCCCCAAAGTACAATGACGGCAAACCCGCTGACAAATATCCAATTAATCAAATTTCCGATGCGACTTTTCTCTCTGGGATTTGTTGGCAAATTAGCGGGTGCAAAAGCTCTGGCTAAACCGCGATCGAAACTGTCCCCGATCGGCGAAATGCGAGACTTCAACATCCGCAGAGTTGCCGATCGCCTGAAAAAATCCAAGACATTAGACTGAGGTACATTGGCCGCTTCCACAGCTTGATACTTAAACTTTTCTGCCCAAGCAATCAAAGGCTGCCATACAAAAAAATCAATGGCTATAATTACACCGATTAAGACTGCTAAACCCCAGCCGATCGCACCAAAATTGCCTTCATTAGCCGCTTTACCCAAATAGGAACCAAGTCCCGGCAACTGAAAGTTTTTGTCTCCCAATGTAAAAGATTCAATGGCAATCAAAAAGAACCAGCCGCCAGCCACGGACATCACGCTGTTCCACACAAGCCCGATCGCGCCCGCAGGCAACTCTAAAGTCCAAAACTGCTGCCAAGCATTGAGTCGGTAAACTTTAGCAGCTTCCTTAAGTTCTTGGGGAATGCCGGAGAGAGACTGATAAAAACTAAAGGTCAGATTCCAAGTCATCCCTGTAAATATCAGGATGATTGATGCTATTTCTACGCCGATTCTTTGACCGGGAAATAAAGTAACTAGCGCTAAAACAACTCCCGGCAAAAAAGATAAAACCGGAATTGACTGCAAAATATCTAATAATGGAATTAAAATTTTAGCTGCGAGGGGAGATCGGTAAGCAGAATAAGCATAAACTAGGGTAAAAAATAGGGATAAAAAATAAGCTATTGCCATTCGTAAAAGAGTCTGGGCTGTATATATTGGCAAGACACTTAGCGTTGTCTCAATTTTGTAAGTAGGGTTATAGTCACCAGTGAATTGAGATGCTGTTTGAACAATTACTAAAATTAGAGAGAAGATTGCTAGAATTAGTAAGCCATCTTGCCAAGTCCAAGTTGACCTTTCTAGAGTTCTATTAGCGGGTGTTAGAGGTCTTGTCATAAAAATGGGGAATGGGGAATGGGGAATAAACGATTTTGGATTTTGGATTGAAGAATTGATTTTAATCTTAATCGAAAATCGAATGGGGAATTGGGAATGGCGAATTGGTTAATGTCACAGGTCAAATGTAAGGTGCGTCGCTATAAGATGGTCGATTTTTGTTTGGGATGGTTGGTAGCGACGCACCCTACAACTATTGGCGGGTGTTAGAGGTCTTGTCATAATAATGGGGAATTGGGAATGGGGAATTGGGCATTGGGCATTGGTAACAGTCAACAGTTAACAGTCAGTCAAATAACCAATAACCAATAACCAATAACCAATAACCAATAACCAATAACTACTCACCTTTATCTTCGGATTCTAAGAACATTTCGCCACCCGGTTCATCATAACTATACAACTCTGCATAGCGACCCCAATCAATAGCAGTTTTCAATTGCCGCATTGCTTCTTGGGGGCTAAAGTGAGCTTCCAGAATATCCAGGATCAATTCTTCAGAAATGCGGTGATTGCGCTTGGACTGAAGCATTCGAGAAATCTGCTGTACTAAGCGAATATTACCCAGAATTTGGGTGCGAACAATTTGTTTTCTCTCATCAATGCCACCAGCAATAAACTGATTCCCAACAGCAGTGAGGAGGAGGTCGCCTTCTTGAATTGCCAGAAAATCCATTAATTTTGCGGCTTCAACGATCGGCAAAATGTCGTCAACCTCTAACATTAATTCCTGACCAAGCCGATAGAGGTCTTTTTCCTTGCGGTCTTCTAATAGTTCTAAAAGACCTGCAACTGCGCCAATTCGTACTTGTGGTAAGGATTGGTATTTAGCGCTTTGAGCGGGTTGAGGTTGAGATAAGGTAGAGTCCGGTGGCGGCACTGTTTCGCAACTCAAATCGGGATTGGTAAGAATTTTGTAAACCTGGTCTACGATGGCTTGAAATTGCGGTGTTTTGCGATCGCGATAGTGTGGCAAAGTCACCGTCATTTCGGCCCGAATTCGCCCCGGATTGCGACCCAAAACTACAATCCGATCCGCTAAAATTACTGCTTCCTCAATCCCGTGAGTCACGATTAACACAGCTTGAGTCGGAATCTTCTTTTCCAGCCACAAGTCTAACAATTCAAACCGCAAGTTTTCTGCGGTAAGTACGTCTAAAGCTGAAAACGGTTCATCCATACAAAGCAATTCGGGTTCCACCGCCAAAGCTCTAGCAAATCCAACCCGCTGGCGCATCCCGCCAGAAAGTTCTTTCGGATAAGCATTTTCAAATCCGTCTAAACCGATAATATCAATCATTCGCAAAGCTTTTTGTCGGCGCGGTTCGGGCAATTCTCCTTTAGCTTTTAAGCCTAATTCTACATTTTCTAGTACCGTCAGCCAGGGATAAAGCGCAAAGTTTTGAAATACAATTGCCACCCCAGGATTTAAGCCGACCAAAGGACGATTGTGGTAGAGAAGTTGACCGTCGCTGGGCGGGATTAGTCCGGCAATCATCCGCATTAATGTTGATTTCCCAGAACCTGATGGGCCGAGAAGAGCTACTATTTCACCCGATCGCAATTCTAAATTTATTGGCTCTAAAATAGAGATTGTTTGACCGTTGGGCTGCTGGTAAACCTTGCTAACGCCTTCTAAGGTAATGAGGCTTTCTGTTGCTATTTTAGCTACCACAACTAGACCTCCTCTGTTTTGTTTAAATTAATCAGTTGTTAGTTGTCAATTGTCAGTTGTCAGTAGCCAAAACTCCCGAAAAATGACAATAGATATTTGTCCGCAGGCACGAGTCCGCGTCGGGGAGTCTTACAATTTATTATTGGGTTCCCATAGCTATACCGCATAAAGTCATTTTTAGCAAGACCTGGTACCGGAAATATTTAAAATCGCACAAACCCGATTTTATCAAAAAACTGGATTTTCACTCTGATTTTATCTATTTGCCCGATCGCGCTAGAATGACACCTAACTGAACGGCAATTACTCCTAGTATGGCACTGCCGGCCCAGTAAAAAGTGGCCACACTGTAAGATCGATCGCGCCACAAGATATTTGTCTCTAAACCGTAAGTAGAAAAAGTAGTATAAGCACCCAAAAAGCCCGTTGTTACCATTAACCGAACTTCTAGAGGAATCATCGCCCCTCGTTGAGATGCGAGGGTAATAAAAAATCCCATAGCCAAGCAACCAGTAATGTTAATCAAAAAAGTTGCGTAGGGAAAAGCAGTACCAAAACGGCTGGCAAACCATAATGTGATATAATATCGGCTCAAAGCGCCTGCGACTGCACCGAAACTAATGGCGATCGGAACTCGGAAATTGGGGTCTTGCCACATAAAAATAAATGATAGTGGACAGTTGACTGGGGACAGTTGACTGGGGACTGAGTACAAATCACCAATCAATTCAATAATAGATATCAATATTCTGATTAGATGTTACAATGAATTCAGGCGCTACATATCCAAATTTAGGGCGAGCATTGATTCAGGCGCTACATATCCAAAATCTACCTGCGGGTTGTGGATTTTTTATAAAACGTTTGCTAAGGAGGAGAGAATTCCTATGACAGATCCAAATATGAACGAAGAAACAATCATAGATGTAACTCCCGAAACGACTGCGATCGTCAAAAAGGAGATGCCAAATGCTACAGAAGAAACGATCGCAGAAACTGCTGTATTATTTGAAGCAATTAAAAAACGTGCAGCCGCAGAGGTACAAGCAGCCGGCGATCTCACCCGTGAGGCTTACTTAAAAGCTGTGCAGAAAGCCCAGTTAGCCCTAGCCAAAAATAAGACCATCGCCAAAGAAAGAATGACAGATGCAGTGGGGCTGATTCAAAAAGAAGCAGAGAAAAATTGGCTGGTGGTTGATGCGATCAAAACTCGCGCGCAATCACAGGTGCAAGGTGCTGGCGTTGTCAGTCGCGAGGCCTATTTGAAAGCGGTTCGCCAAGCGCGAGAAGCCGTAGAACAAAATAAGTTGATCGAACGCGATCGCATTGAACAAGCTGTGGACCAAATTCAGAAGGAATCTGAAAAAAATTGGCACGTTGTGGTTGGGGAAATTGAGTCGATCGGCAGTCGCTTGACGGAGGCGTCGAAGTCTGCATTCCAGGCGTTAACCAAGTTTTTTGACAAGAAACATTAAACTCAGATATGGGATTATTCTCGCTTAACAGGTAATATCAATTCCGGTTACATCGTAATTAATATTACCCGAAATCAGGAGACGGCAGTGCCGTGTCCCTACAATGTTATTTTGGGGTAGGGAAACGGCATTGCCGTGTCCGAATTTGCTGAATATTACCCGAAATCAGGACATGGCAGTGCCGTGTCCCTACAGCGCTATAATCAGAAAGCCTTATTTTTAGTCCACAAACCCCCAACCATGAGAACTTACTACTGCGGCGAACTGCGAAGCGAACACATCGGACAAACTGTCACCCTCTACGGATGGGTGGATCGCCGCCGCGATCATGGCGGGGTGATTTTTCTGGATTTGCGCGATCGATCGGGCTTAGTGCAAATTGTCAGCGATCCCCAACGCACGCCAGATTCCTATCACGGGGCTGAGGCTTTGCGCGGCGAATACGTGGTGAAAATTACCGGGCGAGTCACCAGTCGTCCCGCCGATTCCCTCAACCCTAAATTGCCTACGGGTGAAGTAGAAATTTATGCTGATGAGATTGAATTGTTGAATGCGGTGCGGAAACAGTTACCGTTTCAACTTTCGACGGCGGATAATGAAAGCGTGCGGGAAGATTTGCGCTTGAAATATCGCTATTTGGACTTGCGGCGCGATCGTATGAGTCGCAATTTACAGCTTCGCCACCAAGTAGTCAAAGCCATGCGTCGCCACCTCGAAGATGTGGAAGGTTTCATGGAAATTGAAACACCGATTTTAACTCGCGCCACTCCCGAAGGTGCGAGAGATTATTTAGTTCCCAGCCGCGTCAATCCCGGTGAATGGTATGCTTTGCCGCAGTCGCCGCAGTTGTTCAAACAATTGTTAATGGTGTCTGGTTTTGATAGATATTATCAGATTGCCCGCTGCTTCCGCGATGAAGATTTGCGCGCTGACAGACAGCCGGAATTTACACAATTGGACATGGAAATGAGTTTTATGTCTGTGGAAGAAGTAATTGCCTTAAATGAAGGTTTAGTCTGCAATATTTTCCAAACTGTGAAAGGCGTGGAATTGCCTCATCCTTTCCCGCGTTTGACTTACGCAGAAGCGATGGATCGCTACGGTAGCGACAAACCCGATACTCGCTTCGGTATGGAATTAGTCGATGTTTCCGATTTGATGAAAGATTCGGGATTTAAGGTATTTTCCGGTGCAATTGCTGCGGGCGGAATTGTGAAAATTTTGCCGATTCCGGGCGGGAATGATGCGATTTCTAACGTGCGGATTAAGCCTGGTGGTGATTTGTTTAAGGAAGCCAGCGAAGCCGGGGCCAAAGGATTAGCTTATATCCGGGTGCGGGAGAATGGTGAAATTGATACGATCGGCGCAATTAAGGATAATTTGACTGAAGCACAAAAACAGGAATTGCTCGATCGCACTGGCGCGAAACCAGGTCATTTGTTGTTATTTGCAGCCGCTGATGTGACGACTGTCAATAAGACTTTGGATAGATTGCGTTTGTGTGTTGGTAACGAATTGGGATTGATTGACAAAGACAAGATGAATCTGCTATGGGTGACTGATTTCCCAATGTTTGAATGGAACGCTGATGAGAAGCGTTTGGAAGCATTGCATCACCCGTTTACAGCCCCGCATCCCGATGATATTGGCGACTTGAAAACTGCTAGAGCTCAAGCTTACGATTTGGTATTAAACGGTACAGAAATCGGTGGCGGTTCCCTGCGGATTTATCAGCGGGAAGTTCAGGAAAAGGTGTTTGAGGCGATCGGCTTATCCACTGAGGAAGCTTACAATAAGTTCGGCTTTTTGTTGGATGCGTTTGAGTACGGAACCCCTCCCCACGGCGGAATTGCTTACGGTTTGGATCGGTTGGTGATGCTGTTGGCTGGCGAGGAGTCGATTCGCGACGTCATGGCTTTTCCGAAGACGCAGCAAGCCGGGTGTTTGTTGACAAATGCGCCGTCTGGTGTGGATGAGAAGCAGTTGAAGGAGTTGCAAGTGCGATCGACTTATGTAGCCAAAACATAGGTATGTGAAACAGCTTCAATGAATAGTGGATGGGTGGCGAGAAACCGGGTTTTTTCCAGAATACTCGTCACACCTCCCAGAAACTGCCAAAAACCCGGTTTCTTTGATTTGTGGGTCATCAGAAACTGATTTTTTTCCGAGAATACTTCGTTGTCATTAAACTAAAAACGCTATAATTATCATAATCAAAAATAGGTAAAAATTATTAGTTTCCCAAGTTACGGAGGTCGAAATTGCGATCGCGGCTTGTAAGTATCATTATAATGAGATGAAAGATTAACCATGAAAACCCCCGTTGAACTTAACGAAGAGTTGGTTAAAGAAGCCTTTCGCTTAACCAATTTCAAGACAGAAAAAGAACTGATTGACTTTGCTTTGCAAGAATTAATTCGCACCCGAAAAAAGCGAAACCTACTGGATTTAAGCGGACAAATTCAATTTTCGACCGACTACGATTACAAAGCCTTGCGGGAAAACCGAAATGTTTCTGATTGATACCTCCGTCTGGATCGGCGTTTTCCGCGACAGGACAGGTGCAGTACGGCAATCCCTGGAAGCAATAATCAAGGATGAAAGTATTTTTTTAAACAGATTTACTCAGATGGAACTTTTGCAAGGTTGTCGAGATGAAAGGGAGTGGACACTATTAGAAACTTATCTCCAAGAACAAGACTACATCGAGTCTACGCCTAATACTTGGGTAGCGGCTGCTCGGATTTACTATGATTTGCAAGCGCCTTGGGTTAACGGTTAGAAGTAGTATCGACTGCTGCATTGCCCAACTTGCGATCGAACACCAACTCATTCTAGTTCATAACGATCGCGATTTTGCAACAATTCAGAGAGTGCGATCGGTCAATTGCTTGCGCTTCCGACCTGACAATAATTAAAGATTAATTTGCTCGCGGCTGACTGTTTCAGTATTTTCGCCTTCTTTGATAGCATTTTCCATGCCTATGTCTTCTAGGGCTTCTGTTAAAATTTCCGAAAATACTTCTTTTTGTTCTTTTAATAACTCAAAAATAGCTGCTTTGAGCAATTCTTTAAGTTTGGTTTCGTCTAGAGTAATTTCAGACATAGCTTTTTTCTCTGCTATTTTTTTAAGGTCTTAATTATATCACAAAACGGGGGAAATTTAGCCAACTTCAGTTCGCGAGTGCCCAGAAACCGGGTTTTTTCCAAAATACTTCGCCACACCTCGTAAAAACTGCGAAAAACCCGGTTTCTTAGATGTGCGGGGTGCCCAGAAACCGGGTTTTTTCCAGAATACTCGTCACACATCGTAGAATCTGCGAAAAACCCGGTTTCTTAGATTTGTGGGGTGCCCAGAAACCGGGTTTTTTCGAGAATACTTCGTCACACATCGTAGAATCTCCCAAAAACCCGGTTTCTCTGCTTCTCGCGGGGCCAGAAACCGGGTTTTTTCGAGAATTATTCGCTGCGCTTCCTAGAAGTAGCCAAAAACCCGGTTTCTTTAAGACTCAAAATGAACTCTTTTGAGCCAATTTACGACACTTTGAACTAAATCCGAGTCATGGGGCGAGAAGGTTTGCAGGGGTGGGTGAGGCGTGTCGGTGATGAGACAGATTGTACCGTCGAAACGGGTAAGGGCTTCGAGGAAAGTAGGGCTCAAACCTTGGGCGGCGGGGGATGTGGGGTCTTGGTAGAAGATGAGGATGGGGTGTTTGTCGCTGTGGCGGCGGAGTTGATTCCAGTAGGATTTGAGTTGGGGGAGGGTTTCGGGTTCGCCGTTGGGGCGTTGGGGACAGTTTTGGTCGAGGAATTGTCCGTAGATTTCGAGGGCTGGGTTATGGGAGTCGATGAATTTGCTGGTGTCGATGCAAATTAGCTGTAGGGAATCGATTAATTGTGTTTCTACAAGTCTGGCATCAAGGATTTTGGGTAAATCTGCTAAATTGAGGCTTTGGGTGAAGGGGGTAGAACCGACTCCTGTTGTTTCTGGGACTTCTGGATGGGGTGTGGTGAGTTGATGGTGCCATGCTTGATAGAAAGTTGGGTAAGGCAGATTTTGGGCGCAGTTCCACAGGATATCATATAAAGTCTGATAAGAATAATTAGTCTCCAAAAAATCATTATATGAATATTTATTTAATAATCCTAGTATTTTGATAGAAATTTGACTATGAGATTCTTGAGCAATAATTGTTTTTAAATCATCGTTCATAATTCTGTGCGAAACAAAATCAGACTTATTATTTAGAATCATAGAAGTAAGTAGATCAATATAATCATGAGGATTTTTACGATCGATCCTGTATAAATTAAGATATATACTTCTCAAGCAATTTTTATCTTCTATCGAACCATCTAGTCTATTTAATAAACATTCTTTTGCTCGTTCATTATTTTGAGATATGTGACCCAACACATAAGCACAACTTCTCCATAAATCTTCATCCTGGATGGACTCAATAGTCATTATTAAATAATTTATAACTTCTTCATTATTTATTGCTATTTGGCTCAATATTTCAGCAGACCTTCGACGAATTAGGAGATTATTATTATGAGGTTTTAAAATTTGCTCAAGTAAATTCATCATTAATGGGTGATTGTTTAGATTTGCCTTGATAACAATGAAAATATCTGTAATTCTATCTCGTATATACTCATCTTGAGTATTAATAAATATCTCTAATAAAAGCTCTATCACCTCCGAATCTATATTTTTAATAATTCGCATAATTTGAATTAGGTTTGTCGCAGTTTTTTTACGCACGTCTTTATTAAGTTGTATCAACAAAATTAAAGTAGTTATTGCTGTCGAATTACCGGGATCAATCTTACATAAACTGTAGGCAGATTTTCTCCGAATATCTTCATCGGCAGATTTTATTAATGAATTCAATACCATTATTGACTTTTCTTTATTGATATTCATTTCTCCCAAAATGTAAGCTGCCTTTCTGCAAATGTCTTCATCAGTAGATGTGAGCATTGAATCTAATAATTGAATAGCGGTTTCATTATTTTGATCGATTTGAAGCAAGCTATAAGCAAAGCTACAAATCAACATTTCATTAGTGGTATTATTTAAAGAATTAAAAATTTTGTTTTTCAATAGGTTATTGAATTCACTATTTCGACTGTAAATTCCTATAAATGCCACAGCATAAGCCCAACTATAATTAGGGTTGGAATACATTAAATCAATCAAATCAAATAGCGTTTCTGGACTATTTATGCTAATTTTCTGTAAAGTATCTAATGTCGAAAATAAGATTTCACTTTCTTGGGTTGCATTAATTAATTTAATTCTTTCAATCAAGAAATTAATAGCTAATTGATTGCTGACTCCAATTATTTCTAAAATATTTAAGGTTTTTCTGTACGTTTCAATAGAATCATGCTGTTCAATAAACTTAATAATGTAATTAACAGAATCAACTATGTCAGTATTCTTAATTGTTTCTATAATTGAATCAGAGAAATAAGATTTTAAATTATTTTTAAAATAAATGGCAATCAATACTTCTACTGTTTGGCTCGATAAAAAATGTTTTTTAAATTCAACAATTCCAAGTGCAATCAGAAAAAATGCACGATATTTATAAAGATATAAATCATCTCCACACCCATCACTAAATATAGCTAACCTACCAATAAACTCCTCCTTATCCTCCTTCCCTACACCCTCCCGCCCCAACCACAGCAAAATCACCTGCTTCCACTGCGCTTCAAAAATCCGATATTCCTTCCCCACCACCGGAAAATTAACATGATTCCGAGGTAAAAAATAATCCCAATCATCCACCGCCAACGCCGCAAAATACTCCTGAAACGTCGCATGATAAAACCCATAAACAGATTCTTCCGGTTCATCAAAATCGATGCCTACCCGATTCAACCATCCCAGAGATAACGCCAATGATAATAAAGACGTTTCATCGCTGCGTTCTCCTAAATACTCACTAACTAACCGATAGGACAAGCGAAAACGACTCGATTTGCCATCAATTGCAGCTTTTGCTAATTCTCCTAACCCTTCATGTAAAAGTTTCTGACACTCACTATGAGTTTTTCCGCATAGCTTTTCGTAGGTTTTGATAAATTGCTCTTTCCAGCGATAGATATACTTAATAAAACTTGCATATAATTTTGCCTGAGTATCCGGTAAAGTTCCGTCTCTCGAACTCCAAATTTGACACAACATCCACAACCGCAACGGATTTTGAATCAACTCCTTGAGACGGGAATTCTCCGACTCTGCTAACTCCAACTCCAAACTCTCCCCCGTCGCAGCATCCCCCATCCCCGCAAACCAACGGCGAATATACTCGCTCACTTGTTCCGCATTAAACTCCAAATTGCGAAACACATCAAACCCCGAAAAAGCATTCTGATCCGCCTCCCAAACATTCACCCGACAAGTCACCACCACCCGCGCCGCCTGCACCCATGACCTTAATAAGTCTTTCCCCAACTTCTGCATTCCTTGAGTGTGTGTCATTTCATCCACACCATCCAGCAACAACCAAACCCGACTCATTTGTGCTTCTAAATCACCGCGCGTCACTTCTCCTGGACACCGAGGCAACCACACTTTTTCCAAATACTGACAGATATCTTGCTCGCCTAATTCAGCTAAATCTATCCAAATCGGCAACCCCAAATCTTGCTCTAAAATCCAATCCGCAATCTTCTGCAACCGCGTAGTTTTCCCCGCACCCGGTTCGCCAATAATCGCAATTTTTCGCCCTTGACTGATGTCGCTTTTCCCTTGTCGCAACACATCCTCAAAAAAGCGTTCTTCTGCAATGGGAATCAGTTTTTCTGTTTCTTTTTCCTTTTCTTCCTGCTGATTCCTTGGCTGAGGTTTGGGTTTTTGGCGTTCGACAATGGCTAAGGGAACATAAACGCCATCCAGTTGCGGAGTCATCCCGTTGGCGTTGGTGAAGAGGTTGGTGGTGAGTTCTTTTTGTAGCGCGAGGTTTTGGCGGCAGATTTCTTGCCAGTTTATGGGTTCTTCTTGAGGTTTAGGGGTTTCATGGGATATCTCTAATGTGACTGACCCAATTTTAATCTTCCACCGTTCTTCAATTACTTTTAAATTATCTTTTTTCTCAGCAGTTTGATGCTTTAGCTTGAGGTGAAATTTCCAAAACCCCTGAGTTTTTGCACTAGGTTTAAGGACAAGTATATCTAAGTCTTTCAGACAGTCCAAAACATCTTGGATTGCCTCTCCTCTTCTCTGGGCGTTATCGACATTCTTTTCATCCTTGGGTTGAGAGAGTTCTAACGCCTCTCCCAAACATTCCACCAATGCCCATAAATCATCCTTAGTGATCCCTTTGTCAACAGTTTGGGTTCTGTTGTTGCGTTTTTGCTGAATTTTCCCGGATACCAGCAACTCATTTTCCTTTACCCATTCCACGTTGAAGGTAGCTTTCAGTTTATCCCCCGGCACGGCAATTTCCCCATCCGCGAGGGCGAGTAACGCCTCAACCAGTTTGAAGACGTTGTTTTTTGTGGTGGCGTTTTTCCCGTATTTTCGTGCCATCGCTACCTTTTGAGTAAAATTTATCGTCGCTTGGGCAAGTTTGCCCAAACCAGTTGGTTTGCCCAAGCGCTTAACCCCGATTATACAAGGGTTTCAGAATTTTTGGTTTTTGCTTGATTGGGAAAAAGCCCAAAAAAATAATTTACCTCATAAGCACAAAACGAGGTGAATTATGGCTACCCAGGAAGATAGAATCAAACAACGCGAAGCATTAGAAGATGCTCATGGTAATTTTGTTGAGCCATATATTAATCAATTGATTGAAGTCAACGCTCAGTCTTTACCCAATATTGATGTTGCGCTTCCTGGGTTTTGCTATGTGTCGGGATGGTTGGTGTTGGTTATATTTTATGGTTTTTGGATGCGCTACCGAATGTCATCAGAATAGTAAATCGGGGGTATTTATGGCCTGTATTATTCGGCGGTTGAAACCGCTTCTACACAAGCGAAGTCTGCCTCCGCAGACTAAGAGGTAAATGGTGTATTTAAACCAGGTTTGGTATAATATTGACATCCTATATTATAGGAGTCTCTAACAATGGCGTGGATATTCAGTTTATCGGCAGAGTGTGGCTCTGATGAAAGCAATGTCAATAAATTTGCTGAACACTTTGAGGGCATAGAATGGATGCTGTCAAATAATCGCCAATGTCTATGTCGAACAGATACTTTTCAAGATATGGATCGAAACTGGTGGTGTCGGGTTTATCCCAATAATGTTAGTGAAGTGGGAATAGATAGCCCTGAAAGTGCTTATATGATGACAGAGTTAGGTATTTTATTTTATCTAACTCTACGGTTTGCTCCTTGGTTTCGCTATGCTTTGGTTGGGGTTGAAGTTGATGAATTCAGAACCTATAGTGAACTTATGGAGGATTTATCTAATTTATCTATTCCTGGATTAGTTTTAGCAAAGGAACTTACTCATGGGCTAGAAATATTACCAGTTTTTCGAGAGTTTAGTCCTAGTTATGTTTGGCAACCATACGAGGGGGAAGTTTATAATCCATTAATGGCATCCCCAGAGTTGAAAAATAAGCTGAATGAGCTTCTGGCTGTGAGTTGAATAGTGACAATATTCGCAAAGGTATTTATGCGTAAGTCCTCAATGAGACAGAAAGGTCGATCGCACTTTTCCAGTTCATGCGATCGCCCTTAAAGACTATTCTTTCCAGTAACGAGTTAAAATCCGAATCACCTCACCCGCTAGAGGCGATGGTACAGGCGGACTCCATTCACCAACTTGTGCAAAACCCAAAACGTGCAGCAGATTAACAATGCTTTCTACCGCTTTGGGAACCCCGCAAATCAGCAAACGAATGGGTTGTTTACCAGCGGGTACGCCAGGAACTTCTTCCCGGAGCAGTTCGGGAACAGATTTTGGTTGTGATATCATGAGTATTCCTCCTGAATATGGGAGTTAAAGCCCCCACCGAACGATCGTCAGTCTGAGCGGTGGGGGCTTGGTTTTTGTTTGTTAGATTAGTATAGCATAAGCTAGATTGCGGTGTGCTACTTTAGCTCAAAAAAATCTAAAAAATTTGCAGTCAGCTAAAATGACATGATGAACACGCTACCCCCAAACAATGTGAGTCCTGCAAAATCTCCTAGAGTTGCTTTTTACCCCCCGCCTGAAGTTAAGGAGAAGTTAGAGAAACTGGCGAGTATTGAGCGTCGTTCGATTTCCCAAATGGCACTACTTTTGGTGGAGGAAGGGCTCGAAAGAGCGCAGAAGGAAGGTAAGTTCAATGAATCCAAAGACAACTTAAGGGATAGTTAAGGTTGCAGAATGCTAACATCAGCTTGCAAAGTTATGACTAGCAGTTGAGCATCAGCAGTGATCCGTTGGAAATTGGCAGTTGTCATGGCCGATCGCAATATCAGCAATAAAGAATTGGCTGCTTTAATGGGGATGCACCCCACTTCCGTGTCAAAAATCAAAACCCGCCGCCGACTCACCCGAATCGACGAAGCCACTCTCAGCGCTTTGTGCAGAGCACTGAAATGTCAGCCGGGGGATTTAATGGTTTATGAGGAGGACGAGCCCGATCGCTAAAAATGACATCACGAACGCGCTACCTATTACTTACTCTTCGCCAGATGAATGTCTAATACCAATTTTAAAGAATGCAACAATACTCTTGTCCCTCCCCTTGATAAGGGGGGGTTAGGGGGGGTCAAAGATTGTTGCACGATTTTAGATGAATGTCTAATTAGTGCTTTAGGGCGATCGGTCAAATTCAACAACCTGTTTTTGACTAGGCGATGTCATAGCCAAAACCAAAACACTCAAAGTAATCCCTAAAACCGCATAACTCGGAAGTGAAAAAACAGTTACTTTCAACAAATAAGGCAATTCCCCACCCTTCCAGTTCCACCGCTTTCCCAGAAACACCAACAACCCAGCATGAATCACCGCAGTTTGCATCAGGAGACAGCCAATTCCCAATAACCAAATAGACATTCTTTTGCCAGAAAAGACACAATATTTAATCTGAAAATACAAATCGTTCAGCAAAAAAACTACCGCCGGTGCTAACATCACCGAACTGGTGGGCTGAGAATAGTTAATCGCAATACTTAAACAAGAAACTAACACCATTTCCGGTAAATCAATATTGTTTGACCAACCAGTGCGAGATTGTTTTTGGTAAAAATACCAACTCACTAAACCAACCAACACCAGAATAATTAAGTCAGAGAATAGCTTAGCCACAAATGGACTATCGGGGAAAAATCTCGGTCCCACAACCCTTAAATCGATGCGACTCATCGAAATATAAGGATTATTCGATGGATCGTTCAGCCAGAGTGGAAATCCACGAATAGCATCCTCTAGAAACCCTGTCAAGGAATTACCGGATATTGCTAAACCGAACAGTGCTAGAGAAATTGCCGTAATTATCGAGACAAAAACTAGATAAAACCGTTTTTTGATGAAAAAATAAGGAATAAATAATATAACTAAGGTTGGTTTGAAAAGGGCAATTCCCAATAAAACTCCTGCGGGTAAATCCCGATTGTTTTGAGCTAAGATAAACATCCACAACAGCAGCACAGCAATAAAAGTTGCCAGATTCCCAACTTGCAAATCGAAGATGAAACCATAGAGCAATACCACTGATATACTGCAAATAGTCCTCAAAGCTCGTGACTGCGACTCCAACAGGATATTCGCTCCCCATAAAACAAAACCTGTGGCGATCGGATGCAGCACAGTCCAGATTGTGAATGCAGTCTTCATCGGAAAATAACCAAGAAACCAGATCGGAGGAATGATATTAGGTGGATAAACAAAAGATGGAATCAGCCCACACACCTTTGTGATTCGACAAAAACCTTGGTTAAACAATTCGACATTAAAAGGACTCAAGTGCTCGTGGGCTAATTTACTTGCTACATAAAACCACTTGAAATCCCAGTAAGGAGGCTCTGGTCGATTGGTCAAATCGTAAACTAACCAAATTGTATAACACAGGAATCTGGTGACAGCTAATATAATGACAGCTTGGAAAATCCAGTTAACTATAGGTCGAGAACAAAACTGACTAAACTTTTGGAGAGCGGGAGCTTTTAAAAATAAAGAATCTTGCCATGCTGTTTGGTCGCGGTCTAATCGCCAATTATATTTGAGAAACCAAGCAACTGTAATGATAATAACTAAATTCCACCATCCCAAGCTAATCATAGGAATTTACCTCCTATTTTAGGGTAACTTGTTTTTCCCCAAATAGCTGGTATTGCAACAATCTTTTACAATTAAATCCGTCCTTTTAGGAAGGGGGTTTCCACCCATTTTTACGATCGGATTGGTGAAAATTTGGTATTTTAATCTTAATAGTTAGTAATTACCAACCTGGAATTAAATATAGCAGTCCTTGCAGGAGTCGTAAAGTTTTTTACCCCACCCCAACCCTCCCCTTATGAAGGGGAGGGAGT
This sequence comes from Microcoleus sp. CAWBG640, assembly GCF_020883015.1. Lineage (NCBI taxonomy): Bacteria > Bacillati > Cyanobacteriota > Cyanophyceae > Oscillatoriales > Microcoleaceae > Microcoleus > Microcoleus sp. CAWBG640. The sequence continues at coordinate 29,818 of NZ_JAHRFC010000043.1, read as the reverse complement.
AAGAAATTCACAAATGATTTAGGATTGCTATAGAAGATAGCTGTATGGTTGGCATCGTCCATACAGCTATCTTCTAGGCTATTGCTGTTAGTTCAACACCTTAGACAGCGATCGACATACTCATTTCATGACTGATTCTATCTAGCATCCGCTTCGCTTGACTGACATCCTCGTCGCTACCTGTCACCAGAATGATGAACTTGCCTGCTTGGATTTGAGTCTCGTACTTCAGTACCTCGTGCTTCGGGATTCCCAATCCTCCCAAGGCACCCGCCAGCCCTCCTACAGCAGCAGCACCAGCCCCGCCAACCAGCGTTCCTTCCAACCAACCCGCCAACACTCCAGCAATCGGGCCTGCAATGATGAGTGGGGTCATTCCGGGAATAAACAGGACTCCAGCCCCTGCTAAAATGCCAAATAAACCTCCTACGAAGCTACCCCAATAACCACCTCCTATGGCTCCAGCTTTGGCTGTATCTTTCCAGGTGAGAAATCCGCGCACCTGTTCAGTAGTGTGGTAGTCTTTGCCAATTATCGAGAGCTTTTGCACATCGAAGCCTTCTTTTTGCAGATCCAATACAACCCTTTCTGCTTCTGCATGGGAGGGAAAATCAGCAACAATCGTATGTGTGTATGACATGAGTTTTTTTCCCTTGATTATTTGTCCACATGATCGATGAAATTTTTGATTTTTTGAGTTGTTTTTGATGCTTTGGAAGACCTGTGCATCACAGGCTGACTGAGAATGCTGCAACATCTCAGGTCAATCTACTTCCCGACTAGCTTGCTTTAATTGTTTAATCCTGTCTTACTTCTCCGTATTTCCCGCAGCAGTTGTTGCGTCTAGTCTCGTGCAAATTGCTTTCAAAGTTGCTTCTTGAGCTTCTTCTAGGGTCGCCATTGCGAATAAGATTGCTGTAGTGGCATAGTCCTCAGCTTTATCCGCTCGATGTTCGAGTTTCTTGACTTCCCGACTCGCTTTCCATTCCTCGACGTTCGACTTCACCTCAGATTCTTTTTCGTCAAATTGAGTTTTAAGCTTTGCCCGATACTCATCAAATTCTTGTTTCTTAGCTTCGAGATTTGTCTTCATTTCGTCGATTTTCGCTTGAAGCTCAGCTTGAGTGTTTTTAGTCGCAGATTCCACGCTTTCTTTTAGCGATTTAGCCCTGTTTTCAACTGCTTCTAAATTGTCATGAAGTTGTTGAGTGAAGTTGTCAATTGTCGTACTCATGATGTTTTCTCTACTATGTAGAGTTTAGGTGAATTGTTGATAGTCTTATTAAATTGCTTTCCAGTCATCAAACTCTTTGTTGTTAATTACCTCATCTACTCGATGGGTGAAATATCAAATAGATATTTGATACATTAATTGTTTCACAATTTGTTTTTTTCACCATCTATCTTAGGTTTAAGATTAGAATATCTTGAGAGGTAGAGCGTCCATAATTTTTTACTACATAAAGGCGTTATGATGAGCAATCGGAAATCTTCTTTAATCCCGAAACTAAAAGCGAATTATGAACATTTATGCCATCCTATTCACTCAGTAGCTATTTGGGGTTTTTCTCTACCAAATTGCCACAGCAAGAGCGCACCCAAGCCGAATAGATTGACTAGGCAAACTACTAACCCTCCGAAAAATGGAATTAGTGTCAGAACTGTCAAGATTGCCAAACCTATCAAGAACTGCTGCTGTAACGATCGATCGCCTTTACTGACTAGGGCTTGACCGACAAAAAGTGTCACACCTAACGATCCAACTAGAGCCGTCATCACCGCAGTCAGACTCAGGATGGGAATCAGAGGAATACCAATGAGCGTTAGTGCTAAAAATACACCGGCAAAGACAAAGGAGACGATCGCCCCAATCCCCCATAGAGCAGTCAAACCGGGGTGTTGACGCAATTTTGTTGCCAAAGAAGGTAGGAACTGGGGACTGGTATGCAAAATAATTAGTCCCAGAATAGCTGCTACTACTGCGGAACAAGCTCTAAAAATGGCACTGAAGAAATAGTGCACGAAAAAGCTACTTTTGCCTCGATCGGACCCATACATCATGCCATGTCGATCGCTGAATGTAGCGCGTTCACCACCAACTATCGCACCTGGTTCCTGTAGAATTTTGCCACCAAAGGAGTAAGCATCACCCTCTACCCGCGCTCCTTGTTTCATAATGACATCCCCGCCAAACGCGATCGCAGTATCCAAAACTTTGGCCTTCGAGGATACTGTAACACTCCCGCCAAAAGCAATGGCATTTTCGACTACTTGGTTCTCTGGTACGGTGACGCTGCCACCAAAGCGAATCAGGTTAGTATTGTTGAGATTGATATCAGTCTGCGCCAGAGCATTGCCTGCAAATATTAAGCAAATAGTGGCAATAAAAGCCAAAATTAATTGTTGCCATTTCATAGACTTCATCCTTAAAAATGAGAACAACATGGAGTATTTCTCATAATATTGAACAAACATGAAGAACCTGTGAAGAATCTATGAATTAGTTGGCTATTAATCTGCATCCCGTTCCGAACAGAATATTCCCACAATCGAACCCAACAAGGCATCGCAGTCACCTTGTCCTTGAAACGTCATGTTGATATAAATTTGTTTACTCATAATTGCCTCCAGTATTTTGATTTTGATATTTCTGGCGATCGCCATCCCTCACGATGCAAACTCATAATTAATCTCTGTAATTCTTCCTTTAAAATAGAGCCTAGTGCCTTCTGGATGCTCCCATCCCACTTCGCCTTGTAAGGGAATCAGCATCCCATTCCGAACTGAATATTCCCAGAATCGACCGCACCAAGGCATCGCAGTCACCTTGTCGCGATAACGAGCCTGGGCCCGAATAGTAGCGATCGCCCCTTCAGCATTAAAAGTAAACACCAGGGACACAGTTGTTGTACCATCCGTCAGAGTGCCGCGTGCTGAGGTATCATCGATCGCCTCCCAGAGTACACCCTGACTGGGTAATAATGCAGTGGGATACCAAGTAGCCTCAGCAAAGAATCGCAATAATTCACCTTGATTGTTTTCAGGCGCACCGTGCATTTTGGCAACGGTGAAAAGACCGAGTAATGATGCGTGTAAGCTGCCGAATCCTAACAGATAGGTATCATGAACAAAGGCATTAACTCCGGGAGCCATCTGAATGCGTGCATCCCAATCAAAACCGGGACGTTGAGCGATCGCAAGTTGAGTTGCAGTAAACGGACTCCACTTATCTTCAGTTTCATTCAGATTGAACAGTCCTTGTTGAGAGAGTTTGACCGCAGAGACGATCGCTTGTCCGTCCTGTAACACAGCTCGAAAAAATCGCTGTACGGGGGCTGGCAAGCCTTCAAGCTCTTTTTGGTCGTAGATTTTGGGCTTAATTGTTCGCTGCCCACTTGTTAATTTAGCGCGTAATTTATCAGTGTCTGACTGCCAGCGATAGCTACCATAAATAGCAGCAATTCCCAAGCTGACTATGATTAAAATACCAATAATTGCCATCCACTTAATCCACATGATACTTACCTATGTTTGTTGATTTAGAATTTGATAGATGGTGATAATTAAAACGAGTACACAAATAGTCGTATAGATTAAAAACGTGTACTTCGATAGCCAATTAGGAAGATAAATCGCAAAATTGTCCTGTATTGAATTTGAATACTTCCGTGCAATCAAAGTTAATGGGCAGACGAATCTAAAGGTTAGTAGGGTTAGCCCTTCTAGAGATACAAATCCATAACCACTCCAGAGCCAGATATCGAGTTTATTGGCGATCGCGGCATACAGCATATAGAAAATCACGAAGTTGAAGAAGATCCAGATCGCAGTGTGAATGATTTTAATCAGCGTTAATTTGGTTTCATTTTCCATATGATAATTTATCCATTTTCGGCGTTAAATTACGCCAAATGATAGAAGCCGTTCCGATCGTTCCTGCGATGAGCAATCCGAAATCTTCTTTAATCCCGAAAGTTAACGCCGCCGAAGTTCCGACGATCGACCATAAAATTGGAACAATCAATAAACTTAACGAAACTTTTTTGTCTGTCCAGAGTAGCAAACCGAATGTGAAAATGGTTGTCTGACAAGGTGTGCCGAACGTCGGCGATGCTGGGAAAGTTCGCCCCAGCGCGTAGCCGAGTAACGGATAAATCACCAGCGCATAAGTGATAAAAATCGCTCCAAGGATGCCGTAAAATCTCTGGCTAGCGCGAAAACTCAAACTATTTTTCACCACACCTTCGTATAAAAACAACCAGCCTTGAAAAACGAACAGCGCGCCAAAAACATAAGCGGGTGGACTGATTTTCGTAAAAAAAATCAAATGGTAAATAATGCCTGCCCACAGCCAGAGAAAAACGAGTAATCCCGAAATGGTTTTGTTTGCAAATGGTTTTCGACTTACTGCCAGTCCAACCGCCGCAATCCCCACTAAAGTTAGTACAAACTGCATCGGAAATATAGTTTGATTGTATTTATCGAAAACTCGAAGAAATTGTTCTGTGGTAAATGGCATCGCTAATTTCACTCAACTCGATTGTGGGTTATTTTATGGTATTTATAGCTGCCAACAGCCTGCCATTCTTCGACTAAAGATGGTGGGACTGACAAGCTAACAGATTCACCACCGATAGTTGGCAATGATAATTTCAGAGGAATCTCTGCTTGCAATTGCAGTAATAATGGCTGGAGGTCATACTGTCCGACGTTGGGTTCGGGAACGGCCCCCTCGGTGAAAATATCACTAGAAGCTTCGGTAGCTGTGAGTGTTTTTCCTAGCGAATCAGTCAGAGTGAGGGGTTGGCTGCGATCGATCTTCGCCACTCCAGGAAAACTCACCAATCGCAGATAAAAACTCGTCTGGTTATCTGCACTGATGCGTTTAAAGGCGATCGCTTGCCAGTTATTGCCATGCTGATCTGTGAGGGTTTGCCGCGATTGATAAACCATTTGTCCTGGTGCTTCCTCTAGTTGGCGAATGGCGGCAATGGTCGGGTTTTGCCCAACTCCAACTAAGATGCAAAACCAGATCGCAAGTCCGATCGATATGGTCTGAATCGACTTTCCAAATATCATAAATTTCTCCTGAGATTGAATTCTGAACATTTATGCCGCCCTATTCACTGAGTAGCTATTTGCGGTTTTTCTCTACCAAATTGCCGCAGCAAGATCGCACCCAATCCGAATAGATTGACTAGCAAAACTGCTAACCCTCCAAAAAATGGAATTAGTGTCAGAACTGTCACGATCGCCAAACCGACCAAGAACTGCTGCTGTAAAGATCGATCGCCCTTACCAACTACACGTTGACCCACAAACAGCGCCACACCTAACGATCCGACTAGAGCCGTGACAACCGCCGTCACACTTATTAGTGGAATCAGGGGAATACCAATGAGCGTAATCGCGAGAAAGACTGTTACAAAGACAAAGGAAACGATCGCCCCAATCCCCCATAGAGCAGTCAAACCGGGGTGTTGACGCAATTTTGTTGCCAAAGAAGGTAGGAACTGGGGACTGGTATGCAAAATAATTAGTCCCAGAATAGCTGCTACTACTGCGGAACAAGCTCTAAAAATGGCACTGAAGAAATAGTGCACGAAAAAGCTACTTTTGCCTCGATCGGACCCATACATCATGCCATGTCGATCGCTGAATGTAGCGCGTTCACCACCAACTATCGCACCTGGTTCCTGTAGAATTTTGCCACCAAAGGAGTAAGCATCACCCTCTACTCGCGCTCCTTGTTTCATAATGACATCCCCGCCAAACGCGATCGCAGTATCCAAAACTTTGCCCTTCGAGGATACTGTAACATTCCCGCCAAAAGCAAGGGCATTTTCGACTACTTGGTTCTCTGCTACGATGATGCTTCCACCAAAGCGGATGAGGTTGGTATTGTTGATATTGATATCAGTCTGCGCCAAGGCATTGCCTGCAAATATTAAGCAAATCGTGGCTAGAAAAGCTAGAATTAATTGTTGCCATTTCATATGGTTTGTCCTCATCAATAAGAAGAATATCGACTATATCTCATGATATTCAACAAAGATGAAGAAACTATGAGGAAGGTATGAATTACTCATGATGAATTTCCCATCATTTCCGCAGAAACCAGTCAACAGGTCGGCGTAGTGAAACTGACGGCGGATAATTTTTCAAATACCCCGATCGCAAGATAAATTGAATATTTTCGCCGATCGCAATTGATTGATTTAATTGTTGCCGCGTTGATGATTCTTCCAATATCTGTGTCATCGGATGGATGGCGATACCTTTTTCCCGCACTTTCAGGAAAAGTCGTTGCATTCTTCTACCAGTTTCGAGCAGTGCCGCCACCGAGTCCTTGCTGGTAATTAAAATCCAACCTGCTGATTCCGACACTTGCTTTTTAACTTGATCGATGCCGACCTCTCTAAAATCGTTTTTCATCACATTGTCTTTGTCGTAAAAATTCCGCACCACCCAGCCGGAAATTCCTTCTATTTCCATACTTCCCGTTGTCAGCCCGTCGCGATATTTCTCGGCATTCTTACTAGAAAATCTGATCCAGTCGGCTAATTCTTGCTGCGCTGGGTTACGATAGGCTTGCAGGCGGTTAGCAACGATTGTTTGTTCGTCGATAAATTGACTTTCTTTGCTGGTGTTAGGTAGATAATGAATAAATTCTGGTTCTGAATTGACCAGATATTTGAGGTCTTCTTTCTTCAGCACATCACTTAAAAAGTCGGAACGAACTGTGCGGCGATTTTTGATTTTTGCGGTGTCAAAGGGATTATTTGATGTTTGTTTGAGTAGTTTTACTTCCATCACCCGATCGTCCTGATTGGTCTTAGCGAGTAAATTCCAATCGCAGAGGTAGCCAAAAGCACCAGCGGCATATTCCAGATTTTGAAGGAAAGTGCCGATCGATAACATCGTTTCTCTCTGAGTGGGGTCAACAGCCGGTAGCCATTTAGTGCGATCGTTGCCGATAATCCAGTGATAAGGTGCGAGATATTGGACAAACCACGGCTGTGTATTGTGGCCGCTGGGCGCAAGGGAGGCGAGAAACAAAATCTCTTTTTCGTCCGGCTTGAGAGTTTGGTTGCGATCGCCTGACGGTTTGAGATCCGCCCTTGAAAGATTACTTTTATCACTCAACAAATAAGCTGTTGTCCCGGCTGCAAGTATTGTCCCAACCGCATTACCGATAAATTTTATTCTGTTCATAATCATCCTTTGACCTCAAGGTTTCGTTAAATCACCAAACTCTCTAAAACTTGAGTTGCCCAAATCACAGGAATATGCGCCGCTTCGCAAAGCCAGAGAATTTCTTCCTGAATCTCTGTTAAACGCTGATATCCAATTTCAACAGCTAAATCGCCTCTAGCAATCATGACCCCAAAGGATTGTTTACCTGCTGCATAGATAATTAATTCTGGCAGATTGGAAACTGCGATCGCGGTTTCAATCTTTGCCACGATCGCAGGTCGGGACTGCCCTTTGACCAAACGCCGATCTAACTCTTGTTGAAGCAACTCAATATCAGCAGGACGTTGCACAAAAGAGTAGCCAATAATATCTGCGTGGGTGGCGACAAAATCTAGGTCGGATAAATCTTTTTCAGTCAGGGGACTGAGCGGCAAGACTGTATCTGGGAAATTTAACCCCTTTTGGGGGCGGAGTTTGACTCCTTTGGGGCTGGCATTTGTCACCTCTAGTAAAATCCCCTGTCCTTTGTGTACTGGGTGCTGGGTATCAATCACGCGAGTCTGAATCTTGCCATCGTCGATATACACAGGGTTATCAACTATTAATAAATCGAGAATTTCGGGAACTGTGCAGGAAGTTTGGAAATGCTTGACATGGGATGGGATAGCATCACCTGCTTCTACTTTTCTTGCCGCTGCTTTAGTGGCAATTTTAGGCTCACAACGCAACAGCAGGATGCGATCGCCTTTAAATACCCGTTTTTTATGATGGGGGGCAAGTACCACTCCTGTACGGATTTTGAGACCAGCTAAGTCCATGATGATTTTACAAGGCGTTCCGGTTTCCTGCTGGGCCCGACGGATATGGTCGATCGTGTCTTGCCAAACTGCGATCGTATCGTGGGCGCAGTTAATTCGCATACAGTTTGCCCCGCGTTGCATCATTTCTCGCACCATCTCATAATCAGTTTTACTGCTAAAGTGTGGCGCTTGAGATTGATCGCTAGCCCTTTTCCCTATACTATAACTTTACTTTCAATTATCTGGATCAAGTGAAAAATGCAAGAGTCCTTTTCCAACTCAGCAGGCAGGCATTTACATGATGCCCAACTTCTTTTGGGAGAGCAGCGGTGGGACAACGCCGTTTATCTAGCAGGTTATGTTGTAGAATGTTCCTTTAAAGTGCTTGTCGAGCAACACTTTAAGCACGATCGAGGCGCGGTAAGAAAATATGGACATGACCTCACTGAACTTGAAGGAAGGGCAATGGAACGCTTGCGGGTTCTCTATCCTATTCTGGATAGGCAACTTCCTGCTTCACGAATAGCTGGTACTGTTCTAGCTCAAAATCATCCAGAGAGGAGATATTCCAAATCTGGACTTTGGGCTGAAGCTGACGCACAAACAGCCGTTCAACGTGCAGAAGAAATTTACCGAGAAATTATCCCCAAGTTAGTGCTAAATGGCTCATTTTCTAGCCAGGATATTTAAAGAATGACAATCAGTTTTGGTGAAACATTCGAGCGAGTGCGGGAATGCTTTAATGAGCAAAGCATTATAAATTTACTCGTACCTAAGCTTGAGTCAGTCACAATTATTCGTGACATTAAAGGAAAAATTAGGCTGTTTATTGAACAATTGAACGATCGTAGCATTGAAGAAGCAGAAATTGCTGACATTAAGAGCTTTTTATCTAGCAAACTTGGCAATTACTATGGCAATGATATTTGGTTGCCAGCAGGAGAAAAAGATGGTTATAAAGCTTTAATTGATACTATTAAGGCTGAAAGAGTTTTAGCACCTTGGGATGATGAATCAGTTTTGCCGCGCTGGTATATTCTTGAACGCCACATTGCTAAACAGGCATGGACAAATAATCAAGTAGCTACACCACCTTGGAAAGAGGAATTAGTTTATCAAAAACATAAACCTGCTATCATATCTTTTTTCTCTTTCAAAGGAGGTGTAGGACGAACCAGTGCCCTCGTTGCTACTGCATTGACTTTAGCTCGTAACGGTCATCGAGTTGCCGTTGTTGACCTCGATTTGGAAGCACCAGGCTTGGCTACAATTTTTTCACCAGATAACTCCAATAATCTAGGTGTAATTGATTATTTATTGGAAAAGAAGATTCAAAATCAAGATTGGAAACTTCGCACTCACATCATACCTATTAATGAGCAGACGTTACTAGGTGATTATGGACAACCCTTGCAATTACTTCCCGCAGGAACAGTAGATGATAATTATTTGGAGAAGTTAGCCCGATTGGACTTTCAGAACCTTGTCTATGGTGAACTGCAAAGTACAATGGTAGATATGTTAAAAGAATTAGAAAGTGCAGTAAGACCTTTAGATTTCATTCTGATGGATGCGCGGGCTGGTTTTCATGATATTGGTGGCTTGGCAATCACAAATCTTTCACATGGAGTAGTCATATTTGGGACTCAATCACGCCAAAGTTGGGCAGGACTAACCCATGTTATTCGCCATTTAGCAAGTTCTGGAGTTGATGAGCGTTTACCATTGATTCTTGTACATTCGATGGCTCCAGCGAACGGAATACCAGGACGAGAAACAGAACTCACGGAATTTCAAGAACAAGCCTACATTGTTTTTAAAGAAAACTATTACTCTGAAGATGAAACAGTCCCTGATCCTAACAATAGAGAAGAACCATTTTTTCCTGTGGTTGTGCCGTATCAGGAGAGTCTACGCGGCGACATAGCTCTATTTTCTCGCAACTCACAATCAAATCGACTATCAGGCCTCGTAGAGATAATGACTAATTCTCCTTATCAGGAGATTGCAGAAAAGTTATGTGACCTTTTTGGGCGTGAATTTCAAAAAAATAATTAAATTAAAACTATGTCTGAAATTAATAAACAGAGATTACTAGAATTAATAACGAATATCGCTCCTGGTCTGGGAACTGCTGAACAGGAAAGTAATGATCAGGATAAATTCTTAAAAAACTTTTTACCCATACCAGATTATCGTTATGCTTTAGAACCCAATACACTATTAATACTAGGAGGTCGTGGAGTAGGAAAAACAGAATTATTCCGTTTACTCGCAATCCCTTCAGGACGAGAATCTTTGGTTGAAAGCTTGGGAATCAGATCCTTACCTACTTTGAGCAAAACGACGTGGATAGCTGGCTTTGGAAGGACTCGCACAGCAGAAAAGCGATTTCCAACGCCAGAGAGTGTTGAAATGCAAATGGATAAGGCTACAAATATTGAATGGCGAAGCTTCTGGATTGGTTTAATTTTAGGCGGGTTATTACAGCAAGAAGATTTTAAGTTCAAAGATTTTCTTATTGAACAAATAGGGACAGAGATAGTGAACATTCTCAGAGATGACTTACCTCGTCTATCAATTTGGCAACCTATTGTCAATCAAAATCTTGAAAATTTAAATTCTGTCTTAGATAAATTAGATCAAAAACTGATTGAAGCAGATGATTGGTTATTTGTCACTTATGATGAATTAGATCGATTGGTTGCTTCCTATACTGCCTTAGCAAGTCCAATTCGTGAACTTTTAGCTTTGTGGCTCAATCGATGGGGACGTTGGGATAGAATACGACCCAAAATATTTTTGCGTACCGATCTATTTCGAGAGGATGTTTTCAGTTTTCCTGATGCTTCCAAACTGCAAGCCCATCAAATTCGATTGGAATGGAAACATTCATGGCTTTACCAACTTTTGGTCAAACGACTTGCTAACTCTGGTACTGAAATGACAGAATATTTGCAAAATATCCCAGAGTTGATTATTGAAAACAAAACTGGCTTGGGCTGGACTGCAACATCAAATGAAAAATTGTTTGAAGAACTAATTCAAATGATGATTGGTAAGTATATGGGGGCTAATGCTAAAAAAGGAATTACCTATCGCTGGATTCCCAATCACCTTCAGGATGCTGGTGGTCGAATTGCGCCACGTTCTTTTCTCAAGTTATTTGCCGCTTCTGCACAAAGTCGAATACAACAGCACTCGACCGTTGAACAAAATACGCTACTCTTGCAACCCTCTGATTTACAAGGGGCTTTAATGAATACTTCAGATGATAGAATTCTGGAATTACAGGAAGAGTATCCTTGGCTAGAATCTCTCAAAATGAGCTTAGTAAATCTGAGCGCTCCCATGCCAAAGGAAGTATTTTTAGAGAGGGTAAAATCAACTACATGGATTCCTGAAAAACAACCACCTGTTACTAACCCCGAAGGAATTTTGCAATATCTACTTCAACTTGGAATTATAGAAGGTCGTCTTGATGGACGAATTAATATGCCTGAAATCTATTTATATGGATTTCAAGTTAAACGGAAAGGTGGGGTTAAACGTCCCAAGTAACATCAGACTAAAAATCAGGTAGAGGAGGTAATACCAAATCCTGTCTTCATCGTCCTGTATTAAACTCTCTCTTCTCTTCCTTCGCGTCCTACCCTACGGGAACGGCTTCGCCGAACGCGCCTTCGCGGTTAAATCATTCCGATACAACGGGAATTGATATAATACCTAATTTTTATTCTGCCCAAAATGCCATTGCTAAAACCCATTTGATATCTAATGCTTTAACCCATAAGTGCTGCGAATTGACAACTAAAATTTCACGCGACTGTAAAACACTCGTTTCACATTCTCCGCCGCCGTAACGTAGAACAAGACGATCGCCCCCAGCACCAACACAAAACTCAACGGCAACGGTTGAAATCCGAACAGGGTTCCTAAAGGTGTCCAGGGCATGAAGATCGTCACTCCTACGGTAGCCAGCGTTGCCATCAACAAGTATTTTCCGGGTTTACTGTCGAAAATAGATTTGCGGGTACGAACGACTAGCACCACCAGCGAAGCAGAGATTACAGACTCCAAAAACCAGCCTGTTCTAAACTGTTGTGGTTGCGCGTGCAGCAGCAGCAGCAACGCCCCAAACGTCAGGTAATCAAAGATGGAACTCAACAAACCAAACACGATCATGAAGTTGCGGATAAACTTGATATCCATCCGGCGAGGTTTGCTGACTAACTCCTTGTCTACGCGATCGGTGGCGATCGTCAATTCTGGAAAATCCGTTAAGAGGTTGGTCAGCAAAATCTGACTAGGTAGCAGTGGCAAAAAGGGGAGAAACAGAGAAATTCCCGCCATGCTAAACATATTCCCAAAATTGGCACTCGTTGCCATAAAGACATATTTTAAAGTGTTAGCAAATGTCACCCGTCCTTCCTTGACACCTTCGATCAGGACATTCAAATCCTTTTCCATCAACACAATATCAGCCGCTTCTTTGGCAACATCAACTGCACTCTCGACTGAGATGCCGACATCAGCAGCATGAAGCGCCGAGGCATCATTAATCCCATCTCCCAGATATCCAACTACATTCCCCGCTTTTTTGAGAGCGATAATAATCCGCTCTTTTTGGTTCGGCTCTACCTCAGCAAAAACATTTGTATCTTGTACTCGGTGCATCAAGGCTTCATCACTGAGCTTTTCTAGTTCCGAGCCAGTCATTGCCTTTGGTTCAGGCAGTCCTATCTGCTGAATAATACTCATTGCCACCGCCTTGCTATCTCCGGTAATCATCTTCGGAGTGATTCCCAGCAGTTCCAACTCTTTTATGGTGTCAGCGATGCCCGCTTTTGGCGGATCGAAGAGCGCAAGGTAGCCCATAAATGTCATGTTTGTTTCATCATCTTTGCTGAAGGAATCTCGCTCGAAATCGCGATAAGCCACACCCAAGGCTCTAAATCCTTTACTGCCCAAATCTTCCGCTTGTTGGTGCAGTTTTTGTCGTCCGTCTGCAATGTCGATGGTTTTCCCTTCGGCAGTTTCAACGGTTGAGCAAACATCCAGAATATTTTTCAGTGCGCCTTTGGTGACAATTAGATTCCTACTATCTTTTTTGAACAGGATGCTGAGACGTTTGCGGTTAAAATCATAGGCTACTTCATCTAATTTTTGATAACCCGAAATGTCGAAGGTTTTGTATTCGCGAATCGCTTTGTCGATCGGATTCACATAACCAGACTCAGAGATAGCATTCAAATAAGCGTAAAGTAAAACGCGATCGCTATCTTTCCCCTCGACATCAACCGCAGAGTGAATTTTCACCTCTCCTTCCGTGAGCGTACCCGTCTTATCGGTGCAAAACACATTCATACTGCCAAAGTTTTCGATCGCGGGTAAATGCTTCACGATCACCCGCTTTTTCGCCATTGTCGCAGCACCGCGAGCCAAGTTAACACTGACGATCGCAGGTAGCAGTTGAGGGGTCAAACCCACAGCCAACGCTAGGGAAAACATAAAAGATTCCAGCACAGGGCGATGCAGGTAGACATTGGCCGCAAAAATTAGAGCTACCAAAACTAGAGTTACTTCCATCAAAAAGTAGCCAAACTTGCTCAACCCATGTTCAAATTCCGTTTCAGGAGGTCTCAGTTTCAAGCGTTGCGATACTTTGCCGAATTCAGTTTCTTTTCCAGTATGAACAACTACTGCTTTCGCAGTTCCACTAATCACATTAGTTCCCATATAGAGGGAGTTGGTGCGTTGATTTAGTCCAGTTGCCGCTGGCAATACACCATTTTGTTTGTCAACTGGATAGGTTTCTCCTGTTAGTGCTGCTTCATTCACTGATAAATCTTTTGACTCTAAAACTAGACAGTCGCCGGGAATAGTTTTACCCGCCCCAAGCACCACAATATCGCCCGGAACTACTTCCTCATTAGGGATTTCTTGAGATTGACCATCCCTCAACACAGTTGCTTTAACTTGCACTAAAGCTAATAATTTTTCGACTGCATTCGATGCTCCTCGCTCTTGCCAAAATCCTAACAGCCCACTAATCAGGACGATCGCTATGATAATAATCGCATCTGCCGCATCTTTGAGAAAAATCGAGAGCACCGCCGCCAAAATCAAAATCAAGATAATCGGACTTTTGAACTGATTGAGCAACATCATGAATGCGCTCGATTTGTGTATTTGTTTGAGGCTGTTTGCGCCGTACTGGCTCAGGCGTTGTTGCGCATCAGCATGGCTTAATCCTGCTGCTGTAGAGTGCGTCTGTTGAAGCACTGTATCCGTGGATAAGCTCCAAAATGTAGACTGTTGATTCATTTTTTGATACCTGAGTTTTCATTAAATAAATATGCTATTATCTAGATATAATTTGTGGATATTAACTTAGATTTATCTGGCTGGGGAGTTTATGTCCGCTAACCTAGTTATTGCATTTTCGATGCCATCAGACCCACAAGCACAATTAGACCTAATGCTCTCCGAAAGTAATTAACGCCTTGAAATAATTCTTCCCAAGCCCAAGTAAACAAGGAACCAAAAGCTAGTATTTCCAACCCTAAATTAACTTTTCCCGTGGTAAGAATCAGCTTTAATAAACTAGCTATAATCCAGACAATTAGTGGTAAATTTGGTGGTTGAGCGATCGTAATTTTGCCTTCGCTATCCCGGAATGTTCGATCGAATAATGTATTTTCCATGAAATCTCCCTCTTTTTTAACATTTCTACAAGCACAAATAGGCTCAGTATCAGTGCTCTACCGTCCGCTTAGCAGTGGCCCTGTCAAGGTGTTTTTGATTTAGGCACTTTTTCCTAAATTTTTAACGGTATCGCTATTATGGTTTCATAATTCGGATTGATTGCCATCCATCTTTAGACCCAAATTTTCGGTAAGGTAGATATCTCCTCGCTCCCAAATCTGGGTTAGCAGCCCCCTCGATTCTGGGGATAAAGAAACTCCAAGGGCGATCGCAACGGGAGCATCCCAATTTTGCAGGGGCGAAGCATTCCGGCAGATAATTTATGAGTTAAAAGCAGAGATTTACTACCGCAATGCTTCGCCCCTACGGGTATATTTGCAAAAATGGGATGCTCCCATCGCAACAGCATCAGGGTGCCATTTTCCCTCAGCAGGATTGTGGGATTCCCGCGAATCAGCAACCACCCAAGACTTCCGGCCGATCAAATATGCCACCAAGTCATAATTTGAATCAGCCGGATTTGAGATCGGTTTAATAATCCAGGATGCAAAAAACTCGGTTTCTTCCAAAAATCGTCGTTTTTTTCGACAAATATTCATGCAGAAACCGGGTTTTTGATTCCCCATGCGTCCAGGACTGTTTAAATCGCTTTCAAAATTTGATCGTCTACAGAAAAATCAATCTCCGCTTTGTCTCTTCCCGAAACTAAATAATCATTCTGAAAAGAATCTTTTAACCCAGAAACTAGGTCAAATTCCGGCTGCCAGTTAAGCTCGGTAACAGCTTTGTTCACTGAGGCAAAAAAGTGCTGTAATCGCATGGGGAAAGCTTTCTTTTTGCCGAAGTCAAATTGTTTTGGATCGTAGTGTACAATCTTAATAGCATCTGCTGATTTGCCGGCGGCTAAAATGCAGGCGCGGGCTAAGCCATCAAAGGTGACAAATCGATCGCCCGAAACGTTGTAAATTTGCCCGATCGCCCTTTGATTCCCCAAAACCGCCGCCATCGCCCTAGCCAAATCCTGACAGTGCCCTAACTGCGTGAAGTGCATTCCATTACCAGGAATCGGAATCGGGCGATCTCGCGCAATGCGATCGAAAAACCAAGCCTCTAAATCGTTATAATTTTGGGGGCCATAAATGTAAGTCGGGCGAATTGAAGTCCAAGGTAAACCGGACTCTGCCAAGTAACTTTCGGTTTCAAATTTGCCCAAATGACGGCTTTTGGGATCGGTAGCGTCCCCTTCAATATGAGGCATTTGATCGGATTTCAAATAAACCCCCGCAGAACTCATATAAATAAAGTGCTGCACCCTCCCTTTAAATATTTCAGCTAAAGGCTTTGTATCGCTCAGTTCCCGACCGTTATTGTCAAAAACGGCATCAAACTCAAGAGTCGATAACTGTTCTTTTAGTCCATCGACATTAGTGCGATCGCCCTGAATCTGCTGCACTCCTGAAACTGGTACTGGCTTATTGCCACGATTAAACAGTACCACCTCATGCCCTTGTGCTGCTAAAATCTTAGTCAGATAAACCCCGATAAATCGAGTACCGCCCATCATTAAAATTCGCATTATTTTCCAGACTCCTTACAGTTAGTGTCAACATCTTACAATAAAATTACTGCTTAGCTTTACTCAAAAATCCCTATGCAAGTTCCACGGCTACATCCCGAAACCATCGAAGAAGTCAAACAAAGAGCAGACATAGTAGATGTCATTTCCGGCCGCGTCGTATTGCGCAAACGAGGCAAAGAATTCGTAGGTTTGTGTCCATTTCACGACGAAAAATCTCCCAGTTTTACCGTCAACCAAGCCAAGCAAATGTACTATTGTTTCGGCTGTGGCGCTGGCGGAAATGCCTTTAAGTTTCTCATGGAATTAGAGAAACGCTCTTTTAGCGAAGTAGTATTAGACTTAGCTAAAACCTATCAAGTACAAGTCAAAACAGTCGAACCAGAACATCGACAAGAATTACAGCGCCAAATTTCTCTGCGAGAACAACTCTATGAAATTTCCGCCCTCACCGCCAAGTTTTACGAACACGCTTTAAGACAACCCCAAGGACAAGAAACCCTAGCTTATCTCAAATCAAATCGTCAGCTTAGCGAAGAAACTATCCAACAATTTCAGTTAGGTTATGCACCCCAAGGTTGGGAAACACTCTACAGCTATCTGGTAGAACAAAAACACTATCCAGCCCAATTAGTAGAACAAGCCGGATTAATTGTACCACGCAAATCAGGAGGCAGTGGCTATTACGACCGTTTCCGAAATCGTGTGATGATTCCCATCCGCGATACCCAAGGCAGAGTCATCGGTTTTGGTGGCAGAGCTCTCGGCGATGAACAACCGAAATATCTCAATTCCCCCGAAACAGAACTATTCGACAAAGGCAAAACTTTATTTGCCCTAGATACAGCTAAAATCGCCATTAGCAAAGCAGATGCCGCCGTCGTCGTAGAGGGGTACTTTGATGCGATCGCCCTTCATGCAGCGGGCATTGGCAACGCCGTCGCCTCCCTCGGTACAGCACTCAGTTTAAACCAAGTACGACAGTTATTGCGCTACACAGACTCCAAACAAATTATCCTCAATTTCGATGCCGATAAAGCCGGAACTCAAGCAGCAGAAAGGGCGATTGGAGAAATAGAAAAACTCGCCTATCAAGGAGAAGTACAACTAAGAGTTCTCAACATTCCCGACGGCAAAGATGCCGATGAATTCCTCAAAACATACTCTGCTGAACAATATCGCCAATTGCTAAAAACAGCTCCTTTATGGCTGGACTGGCAACTAGAACAAATGTTGGTCAACCAAGATTTAAAACAAGCTGATGTTTATCAACAAATTACTAAAAAGATTGTGCATTTATTAACAAAAATCACTGATGACAATCAACTGGCACATTACCTCCAAAAATCCGCCGAAATTCTCAGCAAAGGAGAGTTTAAATTGACCAAAATGCTAGCAGAAAGCTTGCTCAACCAAGTAGTTAGCGATTGGGGTAAAAGGCTGATTCAAGATGAATCCTTGACAATGCCACTGTTAATTAGAAAAAAACTCAAGCCAAATAAACAATACAAAAGTCAGACTACAAGCAGCCTCAAAAATCGCTCCC
The DNA here is from genome assembly GCF_020883015.1 of Microcoleus sp. CAWBG640. NCBI lineage: Bacteria > Bacillati > Cyanobacteriota > Cyanophyceae > Oscillatoriales > Microcoleaceae > Microcoleus > Microcoleus sp. CAWBG640. The sequence goes on along the minus strand of NZ_JAHRFC010000043.1, from coordinate 11,991 downwards.
AAGAAACTTTTTCCGCCGTAGCCAGAAGTCTTTTAGAAGAAGCAGAAGCGCAATTGTTGCAGATTTACTTGCATTGTCCCGAATATCGGCAAGATGTCAGAGAATCCATAGAAGCTAGAGAAGTGCAGTTTAGCCTTTCTCACCATAGATTTTTGTGGCATCAGATTTTGAATGCCGAAATATTGCATAAAAGCTATTTACAAATAGCGCCTTCTGAGTTAATATTAAAATTGCAAGATAGTTTGATAGAATATCCCAATCAACTCAATCAAATTTCCCATTTATTTCATCTAAATGAGTTGTCGGAAAAAAATGTTTATCGCGCACCTTTAGTAATTCGGTCGGCTCTGGCGTGCATCGAGCAAATTATCAGCATGAAACGCCGTCGCATTGCACTGAATATGTGGGAAAATACGAATGTGGCGAGTAATTGTGAAGAAGCTGTAGAATATCACCAACAAGTCCTCGCTGAACAAGAATGGATAGAGGAATTGGAGCGGTTGCGTCAAGTCAATTTTTACGATTTAATATCAGTACCTTGGAGTGGCAATTTTTAGCTTGCACTCCCAGGTACTGATATCGTTGACGCTGGAATCGGTATTGTTTAAACACTCAGCAGTCAACAGTCATTTCGCTGATGCAACCGGAATTGATATTATCCTTCACTCTCGCGTGGCGCGGACTTCCTGCGTGTAGAAGCGGTTTCAAATGCTGGGGGTATAACTAGCTCGCTAGTTATGTCCATAGTGGCAAATTTCAGCACTTGATTAAAAGCTAAACCCCGTATTTTTAGCTCCCAACGAATACCTTTTGCTTTCATCCGTTTGGCTTTTCGCATATCTACATCCGTAACTTGTTGATGCAACAGTAAATATTTCATTGCTGCTATAGCTTCAACTTTTCTGGGATAGGCAATATAAGTGATAAATCCACCCTCCCAGTGATTGGCGTTACGGATGCTGCTGATAGTAGCAACTCTCGGACTAAAGCGGTTCCAGTAAAAGTCGCTATATCCGACTGATTGTGTTTTAACTTGGAGTTTGTTTGGCATTTGACTTAACTCCTCTAACCTTTTCTGTGGGGTTAGCAATACCACTTGGGTGCTGCTATTCATAATTATAGCAAATTATTTAGGGAGTTTCCAATTCTCTTAAATAAATTTTGCATTCAGCCAAAACTCGATCGGTGTTCCGGGCTGTCCATTTCGGTTTCTTTCGGTCTAGTTTATGGTTTGTTTAAACGCAAACCGATAATTACTACATCTCTTTCAACTCCATCAAGTTCGGCGACTTGTGGTAGATGTCCCCAAGTCTGAAATCCAAATTTATTGAACAATTTTAAGCTTGGTTGATTGTGGGCAAAAATTATGCCGATTAAGGTTTTAATTCCTAATTCGGGACAGCGCCAAATTGCTTGTTGTAATAATTTTTGCCCGACTCCGCAGCATTGGCGATCGGGCGTGATGTAAATGCTAACTTCTGCTGTATGCTGATAGGCGGCGCGTCCGTAGAAACGCTGCAAGCTAAGCCAGCCAATGATGGTTTGTTCTGATTCCATTACCCAAATGGGTAAGGAATCGGGGGAGTGTTGTCTGTACCAGGGGAGGCGACTTTCGACGGAGATTGGTTCTAAATCTGCTGTAGCCGATCGCCCTGGTATGGCTGCATTGTATATTTGAACTATTGCTGGTAAGTCGCTTTCACTTGCGTCGCGGATTTTCATGAATTATTGTAATGCTAAACGCGGACTCGATTTTATGCTTGAATTTCAGTTATTGACTCGTTCACTTCTTCGTCTTTAACATCAAAATTAATTCGTTCATAAATCTCTCTGAGTGGCATTTGGAATTCTACTGATTCCAAGGTTAATACCGATTCCTCTGAATCATACTCTGTTAATACCCATTTGCCATTAGAGTTTTTAGCAAATTGCTCGATATGATAGCTATATTGGTCAATTAAAATGTATTCTCGAAATTCCGGGATTGAGCGATAGGCGAGAAATTTGCCACCGCGATCGTAATCTTTGGTTGAATTGGATAAAACCTCGACGATTATCAAAGAATTTGTAACAATTGTTTTGTTACTTCCTTGATATTTTGGTTCTCCTTGAATGACCATGATATCGGGATAGACGTAGCGGCGAGTTAGGGGTATCCACAGGCGCACATCATTGATAAATGTCTCGTAATCTTGACCATTCACAGTCGAGGGGAATTTTTTGTAAAAGTTCCCAGCGATTTTGTTGTGGTTTGCGGTTCCGCCTGTCATTGGTACTATCTCTCCATCGTGGTATTCACTTTTATCGATCGCACTTTCTTCTAATGCGAGATATTCCTCCGGCGTGTAGTACCGTTTTTCGGTTGGTGGTTGCTTGGCGATTGCTGGTTTTTCTTGGGTTTGCATAGTCGTGCCCTTCTGCTTTGAAGTGATTTTATGATAACAGCGATCGCACGAGAACTCAGAAACCGGGTTTCTTCGTAAAATCTCGGTGAGGATACCAAAATTGTCGCAGAAACCCGGTTTCTTGGATCAGGCGCGCGGGGACTCAGAAACCGGGTTTCTTCGTAAAATCTCGGTAAGGATGCCAAAATTATCGCAGAAACCCGGTTTCTGTGAGTGCAAAATAACGTATCATAAATTTAGATCCTACTTAAAGTTGATTTATTTTTCATGCAGTTTGAATGGGACGAAGCCAAGAGAGCGGAAAATATTGCCAAACATCGGATTGATTTTGCAGATGTTTCTGAGATGTTCGATCTTCCTATGCTAACTGAGCTCGATCGGCGTACTGACTATGGGGAGGATCGTTGGATTGGGATCGGGTTTTTGCAAAACGGAGTCGCGGTTGTTGTCTGGACAGAAAGGCAGGATGATATAATTAGAATCATATCAGCACGAAAGGCAAACCGATATGAGCGTCAACGATTTGAGCAATATCTCTCGTACTAATTGGGCGGCGTTAGAGGCGATGAATGATGAGGATATTGATTACTCTGATATTCCACCTTTGACGGATGAATTTTTTGAGAATGCTACGCTAAGAATACCAGCCGCCCAAGCTCGTAATTTGATTCAGTTAGATGCTGAGGTGATAGCATGGTTTCGAGAGCAAAGTGCCGAGTACAAAACTACAATTAATTCGGTGTTGCGGCGTTATATTGAAAGTAGCTGAGGTTGCGATCGCGTGGGGTTCAGAAACCGGGTTTCTTATCCAAATCTTCGTTAGGATGCCAAAATTATCGTAGAAACCCGGTTTCTTGGATCAGGCGCGTGGGGGCCTCAGAAACCGGGTTTCTTACCCACATTTCGGTGAGGATGCCAAAATTATCGCAGAAACCCGGTTTCTAGGAGGTCATATTTTCAAACAAGATAGGTTCAATTCGCTTCAATACTTCCCTAACTAAATCTTCTGGACATTCACCAATCAAACTTGCTTGCCTTGATCGATAATCTAAAGAACGCAGTTGATCTGTCATAATTACACCTGTCACCAATTCACCTTCTGGAATGGGAACATAAAACGGATTTTTGCGTTGTGTGGTACTAATTGGACAGACAAACACAAACCCCATTTTTTGGTTAAATTTAGTTTTACTCACAACCAGTGCAGGTCGAATACCCATTTGTTCGTGCCCTGCTTGAGGATCGAAATTGAGGCGAATGAAATGACCTCGTTCGGGGATATAATTTACCAAAATTCCTCTCCTTCTGGTTTTCCCCAAGAGATTTCTTCGCTGGGTTCTATTTCGCCTGCTAATAATTCATCTAGGGTATATTTTGAAACTTTCTGATTTACAGGTTCTATGACCATTTTTCCATTTTCTATACTGCAAATTACTGAATCATCTGCTTTCAGATTGAAAAATTTTACAATATAGTCCGGTATTGGCAAAGCTAAGGAATTACCCAAGTTGCTGATGTGTATTTTGGCTGTCATACATTTGCGATTTTCATGCTCAGGTTTTTCTATTCTAACAACTAGATATAGTCGCGTGGGGCTCAGAAACCGGGTTTCTTACCCAAATCTCGGTGAGGATGCCAAAATTATCGCAGAAACCCGGTTTCTTTCTAGGAAAAATTATCAGAGAAACCCGGTTTCTAAGTTTCTGAGTCACTCCACCCGCCAAATCTTAATCGTGTTGTCACCACTGCCACTGACAAGCGTCTGCCCATCCGGGCTGATGGCGACGGAATAAACCCGCCAGGAATGCCCAGTGAGGGTGCGAAGTTCCCGCCCCGTACTCAACTCCCAAATCTTAATCGTACCGTTATCATTGCCACTGACAAGCGTCTGCCCATCCGGGCTGATGGCGACGGAAAAAACCGATGCAGAATGCCCAGTGAGGGTGCGAAGTTCCAGCCCCGTACTCAACTCCCAAATCTTAATCGTGTTGTCCCAACGGCCACTGACAAGGGTTTGTCCATCCGGGCTGATGGCAACGGAACTAACCGGTGCAGAATGCCCAGTGAGGGTGCGAAGTTCTCGCCCCGTACTCAACTCCCAAATCTTAATCGTGTCGAAACAACCACTGACAAGCGTCTGCCCATCCGGGCTGATGGCTAGGCACATAACCTCCACAGAATGCCCGGTGAGGGTGCGAAGTTCCAGCCCCGTACTTAACTGCCAAATCTTTATCGTACCGCCCGAACTGCCACTAACAAGTGTCTGCCCATCCGGGCTGATGGCGACGGAATAAACCACCTTAGAATGCCCAGTCAGGGTGTGAAGTTCCTGCCCTGTACTCAACTGCCAAATCTTAATCGTGTTGTCAGCACTACCACTGACAAGGGTCTGCCCATCCGGGCTGATGGCTAGGGAATGAACAAAGTTAGAATGCCCGGTGAGGGTGCAAACAACTGATACATTTTCTAGCTTGCATTTGTGTTGGCGTTCTGCTTCTTTGCGCTTGATCTCCTCCAGAATCATCTCCCGATAACGACTTTCCCCGATCGCAGCCAAACACCCAGTCAGCTTTTCCGCATATTCTATATCCGCCACCGTCAAAGTCGATTTAAACACCTCCAATAAATTCTCCAAATTCAACAAACCCAGTTTCTCTTCAGAAACCCCATTTCTCAGCTTCAACCAAGCTTTAATCGAAAACTCAACCTGCTTTTTCGCCCAAGATTTATCCGACAAACCACTCAAACTCAACGCCAAATCCAACAACAAATAAGGAATCGCATTAGGGCGTTTCCCCTCAATAGACTGATAGAGACTTTGATAACTGGAAACAATCTCACCCACCAGCATTATGTGAATTTGTGTTAATAGAAACCCGGTTTCTTAAAGAAACCGGGTTTCTAGGATTAACTAAGACTACAAGTATTAAAAACTAAAGTCGCGGCAGCCCAACGAGCAGTTCCGCCTGTAGCAAATAGCTGATCATCAGTTGTATAAGCTTTGCCAGAAGGGGTGACATAACCAATTTTATGTGCATCAGCATCATACACATTCATATCTGCACCTAAACGCCCGATATAATGACCGTCGCGATAAAATTTTTGTCCATCTACAGTCCCAATTTGACTTGTACCATATTTATGAAACCAAATTTTATCGTCAATAAAATCAATGGAATTGTCATCAGTTTTAGTAATCGCCCCTGAATGTGTAGATGAACTTTTTGCCGAAAATTCAACAAATTTTTCCGAGTGATTATCCGATGAAAAACTATCCTGAGAATGGTTATTATCAGTATGCGATATAGTTGAATTAGAGACTAAACCTTGGGCATAATTTTCTGAATAAAGATCCGTTTTGAACTCAGCCAAACTCTCTCGATATGCAGCATCCAAAGCAACCGCCGGAGTCATTAATGAATGGTGGGAACGATCGACCCCATCTAAAGCACCAACATGGTTTAAATCATGGGGATGGTGAACCTCACCCAAATTCAAGTGAAGGTGAGATAAATCAAGAGGATCTGAGGGGTGATGGTTGCTGTGGTGGTGCGAGTCTGAACTATGGGAGTCTGAACTTAAAGACTGTATAAAGTCATCCAAGGGAGAATGACTGCTACTGTCAGAGTTGGGGTCAGAGGGATTATTCATAGCCTGCTGCTAAAGGAGGGAAATATAGTTTGTATTTTAGCAAGGTTATCTGTTTTCCGCCCGTGTTTGGCGCGATCGCGCGGCGTTGAGAAACCGGGTTTCTTACCCAAATCTTCGTTATGATGCCTAAATTGTCGCAGAAACCCGGTTTCTTGCATCGTGGGACTCAGAAACCGGGTTTCTTACCCAAATCTTCGTTATGATGCCTAAATTGTCGCAGAAACCCGGTTTCTTGCATCGTGGGACTCAGAAACCGGGTTTCTTACCCAAATCTCGGTGAGGATGCCTAAATTGTCGTAGAAACCCGGTTTCTTGGACTAAGCGCGCTACGCAGAAACCCGGTTTCTTGGACTAGGCGCGTCGAGATTCAAAAACCTTACTCCAACCTCACGAATCGCCAAAATATTCGTGTTATTTTGAAGTCAGCTTAATCAATATTCAAATTGTACAGTTGCATCACATCGCTAATCGCCATTCTCGAATGTGCTCCTAAAGTTAATGGTGATGCGTGTCCCTGCTGCAAGTGTTCTGCCGCTGCACAGGCGATCATTGCTGCATTATCAGTACAATACTTTAAAGGTGGAAACAATACTCGCAAATTGTGTTTAGCTGCTGCGGCTTGTAAGTGCTGTCGCAATCCACTGTTAGCGGCGACTCCGCCACCGATCGCAATAGTATTGAGTCCCAGATTGACTGCACAGGCGATCGTCCTTTTTGTTAAACTCTTAGCTACACTCTCTTGAAAACTAGCCGCAATATCATTAATTACAGATTCTGGCAAGATGCCCTCGCTACCAAAATGATTATTTTCTTTCTTGAGTTTCTGCACTAATTGCAAAACAGCAGTTTTCAAGCCACTAAAACTACTGTCATAGGGATGAAAACCACCTTCTGGTAGAGAAATTCTGCCTTCTGGCAACTTAAAAGCTGTAGGATTCCCCACCGCTGCCAATTTGTCAATTAGCGGCCCGCCCGGATAGCCTAGCTGCAATAGTCTTGCGACTTTATCAAAAGCTTCCCCCGCTGCGTCATCGCGAGTGTGTCCTACGGTTTCGTAAACTCCACAATCTTTGACGTGAATTAAGCTAGTGTGTCCCCCAGAAACTAACAGACACAAAAATGGTGGCTGCAAGTCTGGTTCAGTAAGGTAAGAAGCATAAATGTGCCCTTCCAGGTGGTGTACCCCTAAAAAGGGTTTTTGGTGGACAATTGCCAAGGTTTTGGCCGCCGTCAGCCCGACTAACAATGCACCCACTAAACCGGGGGCGCAAGTCGCTGCAATCCCGTCAATTTCTGACCAAGTGAGGTTTGCTTCAGCAAGACACTGGACAATTACCTGATTGATCATTTCTAAGTGACTCCGCGAAGCCACTTCTGGAACCACCCCGCCGAACTGCTGGTGGATTTTAATTTGTGATGCTACAACATTGCTGCAAACTTGACGATTCTTAACAATTGCTGCGGCAGTTTCGTCACAACTTGTTTCGATCGCGAAAACGGTTGCCATTAACTGGTAATTTTATTTGATAGGTTGTCTACTGCTAGCTTAAACTGTTAATACGGCAGTAATGTTGATGACCGATCGGCAAGTTGAAATGCTTGTAAAAAAACTTATTGTTTTGTAACAAAAGGAAACAATTTCATGCGACGATTGTTTGCTGCGATTTTAGTGGTGAGTCTTTGGATTAGTTTTGCTCCTGTTGCCTCGGCTTACAATTTAGTGCCGTGCAAGGACTCTCCCGCATTCAAGGAACTGGCTCAAGATGCCCGTTCTACCAATGGCGACCCGGCATCTGCCAAAGCCAGATTTGACCGTTATTCCGAAGCTTTGTGTGGCCCGGAAGGATATCCTCACTTAATTGTGGATGGCAATTTGAGCTACGCCGGCGACTTTTTGATTCCTAGCGTGCTGTTTTTGTATATCGCTGGCTGGATTGGTTGGGTAGGCCGTGCTTATCTGCAAGCAGCTAAGAAATCTGACAGTCCAGAGGAAAAAGAGATTATTATCGATGTTCCAATGGCAGTCAAATTTATGCTGGGTGGCTTTTTGTGGCCTCTGGCGGCTCTCAAGGAAATCACCAGTGGTGAAATGTTTGCTAAAGACGACGAAATTACCGTTTCGCCGCGCTAGTAATTTGGGATTTTAGATTTGAGATTTTACTTGGGAAAGCAAATGCCAATTATCAAATCCTCAATCTAAAATCAGTTCTGGCTTTTTTTTTTAAGTTGTCTAAACTTTCGAGGAGCAGTATTTATGCAATACTTTCTGAAGTATCTTTCGACCGCGCCAGTCTTGGCAGCAGCTTGGATGGTGGTAACGGCGGGAATTTTGATTGAGTTCAATCGCTTTTTTCCTGACTTGCTTTTCCATCCGCTGCGCTAAAGTTTCAGCGAATTTAGGTTCCCAAACCTAGGTAAAAAAAGTTGAGAGTTTTGAATTTTGAGCTGTGATTTATCAAGTTATTTCAAGGCTCAAATATCAAAACTCTCAAAATCAGGGCATCGGGCATACCTTACTTTCTTGATCACCTCTATAATGACTAATGACTACTGACTAATAACTACTAACTACTGACTACTGACTAATAACTACTGACTACTGACTACTGATATCAATGAAGTCTTATCTCGCCGCAGCAATTCAAATGACTAGCTTGCCTGACCTGGAAAAAAATTTGATCCAGGCAGAGGAATTAATCGACCTAGCCGTGCGTCAGGGTGCGGAGTTAGTTTCTTTACCAGAAAATTTTTCCTTTATGGGAGAAGAAGAGGAAAAAATTGCTTCTTCCGAAGCCATCGGGCAACAAAGTGAAAAATTTCTCAAAACTATGGCTCAGCGTTTCCAGGTAATGATTCTGGGCGGCGGATTTCCGGTGCCGACGACGGGGGGTAAGGTATACAATACTTGCTTGCTAGTCGATCCCAACGGTACTGAGGTGGCAAGGTATGAAAAAGTACATTTGTTTGATGTGAATGTGCCCGATGGCATTACTTATCGGGAATCGAACACTGTGAAGGCGGGTGCAGATTTGCCGCCGATTTATGTGTCACCGAAATTGGGGACCCTGGGGCTTTCGGTGTGCTATGATGTGCGCTTCCCGGAATTGTACAGGCATTTGTCCCAGCAGGGGGCGGATGTCTTGTTTGTGCCGGCGGCTTTTACGGCTTATACTGGCAAGGATCATTGGAAGGTTTTGTTACAAGCTAGGGCGATCGAAAATACTTGTTACACGATCGCCCCGGCACAGACTGGACACCACTACGGCCGCCGTCAAACTCACGGTCACGCGATGATTATCGACCCTTGGGGTGTGGTTTTGGCCGATGCCGGGGATGAACCGGGTGTGGCGATCGCCGAAATTAATCCCGATCGACTAGAACAAGTCCGCCGCCAAATGCCCTCACTCCAACATCGCGTTTTTCTCTGAAGGATTTTTGAGACCCATGGGTCTCAAAATTGCCGAAATTAATCGCTATCCGCTAATCACTGGACAAAAGTGAACAAGGTAGCCAGTCTAAGCCTTTAATTAGGCTACGTTAGCAGGGTCACGACACCTACGGGTGCTTTCGAGCCTGTAGCTCTGTCGCCGGAGATTAAACATCTTTATTTAGCTAAGGAAGTGTCTCCGGCACGACAAGCCTCGCTAACATTGACGAGGAAAACATAACCTGAGTAATCAGAGGACTTTTATGTCTAACTTTGTGTTCGTTCTAGATACCAACAAACAACCGCTTGATCCAGTACCGCCAGGACAGGCAAGACGATTATTGAACCTACAACAAGCGGCTGTATATCGCCGTTACCCGTTCACGATCATCCTGAAATATGCAGTTTCAGACCCGCAAGTGCAACCTGCTCAATTAAAAATTGATCCAGGTTCCAAGACTACTGGGCTAGCAATTGTGCAGGGCGATCAAGTTATCTGGGGTGCGGAATTAACCCATCGCGGGCAGCAAATTAAAAACGACTTAGAATCGCGTCGTGCCATTCGTCGCAATCGTCGTAACCGCAAAACTCGTTACCGCAAACCACGCTTTCTGAACCGCAAGAGAACGCCCGGATGGTTGCCACCGAGTAGAGAATCCAGGGTGAAGAATATCATGACTTGGGTTAACCGCGTCCGTCGATATGTGCCAATTACAGGCATATCGCAGGAATTGGTTAAATTTGACACGCAGGCAATGCAGAATCCCGAAATTTCTGGCAAGGAGTATCAGCAAGGTGAACTTGCGGGCTATGAAGTCAGGGAATACTTATTAGAGAAATGGGGGAGGAAGTGCGCTTACTGCGGGGTGGAAAACGTACCTTTTGAGGTAGAACACATTCACCCAAAATCAAAAGGTGGAAGCGATAGAGTTTCCAATCTCGCCATAGCCTGTCATGGATGCAACCAAAAGAAAGGCAATCAAGATATCCGGGAGTTCTTATCCAAAAAGCCTGAGATATTGTCCCGTATTTTGAAGCAGGCCTCACAACCTTTGAAAGATGCAACTGCGGTAAATTCTACCCGTTGGGCATTATTTCAACGACTTAAACAAACAGGATCACCAATAGAAGTTTCAACAGGAGGTAGAACAAAGTTCAATCGTACTCGACTGCAACTACCTAAAACTCATTGGCTGGATGCCGCCTGCGTAGGAAATGTAGAAATGCTGCAAGTTCACGCTAAGAAGCCGTTGCTAATTTCAGCTAAAGGATGGGGCAATCGTCAGATGTCTACGACTAATAAATATGGATTTCCGGTGAGGCACAGAACGCGGTGCAAGACGTTTTTTGGGTTTGGGACTGGCGATATGGTGAGGGCAGTTCTCCCTTCGGGGAAGTTTGCAGGTACTCACGTCGGCAGGTTGACTGTCAGAGAAAGTGGAGTTTTCGAGATGAGAACGCCACTAGGCAAGGTAAGTCCAGTGCGTCATAAATACTGCGAATCAATCCACCGCAACGATGGGTATATGTATGCGTTTTCCACAAACGTCCAATGAATTAGCGATTAGAGGCGTAGCGATCGACTAGAACAAGTCCGCCGCCAAATGCCCTCACTCCAACATCGCGTTTTTCTCTGAAGGATTTTTGAGACCCATGGGTCTCAAAAATCCAGTTTCAGTCAGGAACAAGACCTGAATAATTTTAATTCGAGCGAGGAATTGTGTACGTTCGTACACAAATTTTCAGTTGTCGCGAGTGCCGACAGGGAACGCTCTTACCCCCCCGTACAACATAATATGTAGAATTGCACGAAATGCGTCTTTTTGGATAAATGAAACACACTCTTTCGGTTTTAGTTGAAGATGAAGCGGGTGTCCTCACCCGAATTGCTGGTTTGTTTGCCCGCCGGGGTTTTAATATTGAAAGTCTCGCCGTTGGCCCGGCCGAGCAAGTGGGAGTGTCTCGGATTACGATGGTGGTACCGGGAGATGACCAAATTATTGAGCAGTTGACTAAGCAACTGTACAAGTTGATTAATGTGCTCAAAGTGCAAGATATAACCGAAATTCCTTGTGTGGAACGGGAATTGATGTTGTTGAAAGTTAATGCTGCTACCGGGACGCGATCGGAAATAATTGAGTTAGCTCAGATTTTTAGAGCGCGAGTGGTGGATATTGGTGATGATACCCTGACTTTGGAAGTAGTCGGAGATCCAGGTAAAATGGTGGCGATCGTCCAGGTACTCAATAGATTTGGCATCAAGGAAATTGCTCGTACTGGGAAAATTGCTCTGACGCGGGAGTCGGGAGTAAATACCGAGTTTCTCAAGTCTTTGGAAGCGAAGGTTTAAGTTAGTTGACGGTTGACGGTTGACAGTCAACGGTCAACAAACTAATTACCATTTTGGCTTACTCGCGACTAACATGGTTGCTGTATTGCTGTCTACAGGTTTAGAGAAAAAATATCCCTGTCCGTATTCACATTGCAGTGCCCTGAGCAAATTAAGCT
>NZ_JAHRFC010000042.1:0-52342 GCF_020883015.1 Microcoleus sp. CAWBG640 | reverse complement strand
GGGAGTCGGAGTTGTGGGAGTCGGAGTGGTGGGAGTCGGAGTTGTGGGAGTCGGAGTTGTGGGAGTCGGAGTTGTGGGAGTCGGAGTTGTGGGAGTCGGAGTTGTCGGAGTCGGCGTTGTGGGAGTCGGAGTTGTCGGAGTCGGAGTTGTCGGAGTCGGAGTTGTCGGCGTCGGAGTTGTCGGAGTCGGAGTTGTCGGCGTCGGAGTTGTCGGAGTCGGAGTGGTTGGGTTGACGGTAATATTCACACGATCGCTATCCGTTTGAGCACCGCCTAATTCTGCTGATGCGCGATCGTTTGTCGTCAAAATCAACGTATCGGTGCCACTAAAGTTCAGATTCGGCGTATAAGTTAAATCATCTAAAGCAGCATTAATATCAGCCTGTTTCCCCGTATAAATCAGGCTGTTGCTACCATTCCCCGATCCGGTAATTCCCGTCAGCGAATTCAGTTTCAGAGTGCCGCTGGTAACACTGAGATTGACTTCGACAGACTCGCTATCTGCATCCGATACAGAGATACTATTGCTGTTGCTAGCAGAGAAGATGCGAGGAGTATTTTGATTCGTCGTTTCTTTGCCGATATCAGTCGCAATGTTGACACTCCAACTGGCAATATTTCCAGGAGTAGTAGCATTGGAAGCTTTAGCATTATATTGGTTGGCATCAACTGCATACAATTTCCAAGTGCCGTTGGGATTAGTTTTATTGAAAACAGAAAGAGTCGAACCGTAAGGCCCTTCTGGTGCCCCTGTCGGTGTATTCTGAGGTATAACGAAAGGATAAATATCGCGAGCATTGTTTAACGAATAGTTACTCGGTTTGTAGCTGCCTGAAGCGATAGTTGGGACTGTAGAATTAGAAAAATCATAAAGAAAAGAGGCTGCATTATCATCTAACTTCAGCGTGACGTTGTTGAGTGGTTGTTCAGATGGAACGTGAGACATTAACACCACGTTTTGTCCTTCGGGCCCAACTAGCAAGAGGTTGATTGTCTGCGGTGAACCAGTGGGAGATTGACCATAGGTTTTAACATTGTTGAGAGTGATAGTAACACTGTCTACTTTTCCTGTTACACCTGAAACGTCAATAGCAGACGGATAGGGTGTCGCTAAAACGTTATATACAGCGTCTCCGCTGTTGATGGTAATGTTATTGGGGTTAGTTGTGGTGGTGGTTGTTCTTCCCGGTATTGAATTAATAGGAGATTGATTGCGACGGGAAAATTCCGAGGTATCGCCTGTAGTTTTGTTAGTAGCAGTAGCAGCGATAAGAGGTTTTCCTGCTACTGGAGTGTAGGCGAAGTTGATATTAGCATTGCCAGCACTATCTGTAGTAACATCTTGGAAACCTAGAAAAGTTTCACCTTGACCTGCACCTGCGGGGTCATAACTTGTATTAGCAAAGAATTCGACGCGGAAGTTGCTATTAGGATTGCTGTTGAGAATGCCCTTGACTGTGTTGCCGCTAACTGAGGTAAGAACGGGGTAATTTTGCAGGTTGTTGCTACCTGTATCCGCATCGCCCAAATCGTTGGGAGTGATGCCATTATTACCGATCAAGTCAATTCCTAATCTTTTGTTGTTAAAGATACGATTGCCTTGTATGGTGTTACTGCCGGAAGGTGCACCATTATTAATCTCAATGCCACTCCCTTTATTGTTAGCAATGATATTACCTTCTCCAGGTGCAGTGCCACCGATAGTATTATTCGGGTTTTTGCCTAATATCAAAATGCCATCGCCATCGTTACCTAAAGCTATTGTCCCCGTGGCATCAGTCCCAATGTAATTGCCAGTAATTTTGGTGTTTGTAACATCTGCCTTCGCAGCAAATATGCCTGTAAAGCCGTTGCCAGAGATGACGTTGCGGGAGATAATATTACCTGTTATGGGCGTGACAACGTTAGGAGGATTGTTTACATTGTAATTTTGGATTCTGATTCCACTGGAAGTGTTGCCTACAGCAATCGTACCGCTAATATCAGTGCCAATGTAGTTATCCTGGATTGTATTGTTGTTAGTCTGTACCGAAATGCCGTGACCTAAATTGAAATTTCCACCCTTTCCAAATCTGTTAATAACCAATCCTTGAATGGTGCTACCACTGGAATCTTCTGCGCCGCCAAAAGGGCTCTTGCCTAAATCTAAACCATTAATATAAATATAATTGGCAGATGAGGCTGGTTGTTGTACAAAACTGCCATTGAGTTCGATAATTGGTTTGCCAGCATATCCAGGTTGAGATTTGCCATTGATAATAACTGGGCTGGTGATGACAGGTAAGGCTTGATTAAGGGTAATGGTATAAGGGCCAGTACCGGGAATGTTAAAGTTAATTGTGTCTAATCCGGGATTGGAATTGGCTTGGTCGATCGCACTTCGCAGAGAACCCGTACCGCTATCATTGGTATTGGTCACGCTATAGGTAGCCAAAACAGACGCATAATTTTCCATTGCGTCTGACTCGAAGGCTAGGGGCGATTTAATGTTGCCGATTTTTTCTTCTAGTTCCCAATTCCCACCTAATTTTGCACTCCCCGTCAGATGCTTGGATGCGGCGATATTTGCACCGGTGAGGGATGCAATGCGGTGGAGGAAGAGTCCGCCGGGGAATAAATTCCTCGTCTCATAGCAAAAGTCCTCTTTAGAGAACTGTTTAATCGTGAGGTTATTTTCAGTCGGTTTCAACCGACTTTCGCTTTGAGACAGGGAATTTATTCCCTGGCGGACTTTCGGGAAAGCGCCGGATGCTGCTGCTACATTGCAGCCGTAAATCAGGATATCTGCATCAACTGTTAAGGCGCGCCGCCATTGTTGCAATTGCTGGCTATAAGCTTCTAGGTTATCGATAGATAGTCGGGTTTTACCGAGTTGCAAGCTTCCCGGTGCGCCGTGGGAAACTAGATGAATGCTGTCAATATTGGTGCGATTCGCTAAGACTTCGCTAATTTGTTCGATTCCATCTCTGTCGGAGTCGAGAATTATTGCTTCTAATCCCGATTTCACTCCATCCAGGAGTGTTTGATAGTCTGTTACTGCTGCATCGATAAATACTGCTGATAAAACTGGTATCATGGCTGTACACCCTCTGGAATCAAGTTAACAATTTTTCATAAATCCAGGACTAGCACACCAGAACTCAAAATACCCGTTTGTTTGACAGTAAAAATACCTAAAATTGTGATATTTCTGAGAACAAATCGGTTTTTTTTCAAGTCTTCAAGTCTTAAAATTTATTAATTGAGACTATGATACCCAGCCTACTTACGTAGGCAAAAATTTTTAATAAAAATACATATTTTCGACTTTCCCACTTACTTACTGCCCCGATCGCGCCTCCGATCAATTTTGGCCAACGCAGCACCCGAAACATCCGCCACAATACTGATAATCCGATACAAAGCCACCGCACTCAGAATTATACCCGTAGAAAAGCGATCGCCAAGCAGCGCGATCGCCGTAGCTTCAAATACTCCCATACCTCCCGGTGCACCAGGAACCACTAAACCCACCACAAAGGCAAAACAAAAAGCACCAAATAAGTTCGGAATATAGCCCAAAGGCACCCTCGTTAAAGCCATCACAGTTAACACAAAACCGCTTCCCCGCAATCCGATAAAACACATTTGTCCAATTAACGGTACTAAAGGATAGCGTTTAATTGGTAAATTTATTTTGTGTTTAGCCTTGACACTCGATGTTATTTTCGCTAGATTGGAGCTAGACTCTGTAGGTAAATTCAGTCCCTCAGCCGCCGACTCCCCAGAATTTGAATTTTTCCCATCCTGCTTCTTTAACTTCAACTTCTCTACAAATAGGACGATGGGATTCAGAATTCGCGGATGAATCGCCGTAAAAATAGCAGCAGCAGCCACAATCCGCAAAAACCAATTAATTTTATCAAAACATAGCAAGCCAATCAAAACACCTGCCGCAGCCATCAGCAGAGGTTCTAACAACACGCTGAGAGTAGCAACTTTCGGCGAAATGCCAGCCTTTTTGGCATCCAATATCCTACCCCAAAAATGCCAAATATTTCCTGGTAAATACTTGGCAATATTAGTTTTGAGAAAAACTTGAATCGCCCAAGCTGCATTTACACGTTGACGAAATTCCCGCAAAATCAACATCCACACCCAGCCGACAAAAATTAGCGAAAATAAAGTGCTGCCCAGGGCGATCGCCAATAAGGGAAAACTCGTAGCCGCAATTCGGATATTCGCCACTTCTTGCCAGTGAGTGACAAAAGCTTGGGCGATAAATAAAAACGTCCCCCCCAAAATACAATAGCGTAAATAAGGTTTGAGACGCGATTTTGCCACCTGGAAAAAGTTCTGAATTAGACGTAAATTTTTGTTTCCCATTTTCTGATACCAATTTTGAATTTGGGATTATTGATTTCTTAACCACAATCTCATGTTTTAAATTTAAAATTTAGATCGATCGCAATTATTACGGAGTATCTTTCTATGGCTGGCCCGAGTCCTGACGGTCGTTCCTATCTTTTAGATAATAGCCCCAATAGTTTCACTTTAACACCGGGCTTTTTAACTCCTTACCCAAATGGACTATTTGCTCTCGGCGGCAACGATTTTGTAGTCGGTGCGTCAGATGCCGATCGCCTCAGCGGTGATGACGGTAACGACAAACTCATCGGTGGAGCCAATTCCGACACACTCTTCGGTGGTGCCGACAATGACATCCTCAACGGCGGTATCGGTAACGACATCCTCTTCGGCGACTCCGGTAATGATACCTTGCAGGGAGGTAAAGGAGCTGACTTACTCAACGGCGGTAAAGGTGCCGACGTTTTGATCGGCGAGGGCGGCAAAGATACCCTGACAGGAGGGTTGGGCTCCGATACCTTTGTCTTCCGCACCGATGGCGCAGTCATGGATTTGATGGCGGCAGACATAATTACTGATTTTAATACTTCAGTGGATGCGATCGGACTCACTGACAATCTTACCGAAGCAGACTTAATCCTCGAACAACAGGCGATCGGCCCTTCTATTTCCGATACCATAATCAAAATTCGCCAATCCGGCGCTATTCTAGGCGTAGTTACCAACAAATTGCCACAAGATCTGACTGGTAAATTCATCTCTGCAACTCCCGTATTGAGCAACCAACTCAGCCAAGCCCGCGACATCGGCATTCTCAGCAGCCCTCAAACAATTACAGACTCGGTTAGCAACGCTCAACCAGAGGATATTTACCGCTTTAGCTTATCACTAACTAGCGACTTCAGCTTAAATCTCAATGGTTTGAATACCGATGTTGGTCTTACCGTAATCAAAGACATTAATGGCGACAATGCTGTGGACTTCACAGATATTATTGCTTCGGCTCAAGAGTCTAATTTATCATCAAAATCCCTACAACTAAATGCTTTGGCACCAGGAACTTACTACGTGCGAGTTTCTCAATCCCAAGGTAATACAAACTTTACCCTAAATCTGTCTGCAACACCCACAACTATTTCTGCCAACAATCTTAACAACTTAGAAGGTTTTGACTCTCGTTTTGGATTTGGTTTAGTCAATGCCGCCGCCGCCGTTGCTAAAGCCCGAAACAGTCCCACTTTTCCTGATGTTCCAGACTTAGGCGGCGACGACTGGGGCAGAGATTTAATTAAAGCCCCAGAAGTTTGGGCCCAAGGGTTAACTGGAGACGGAGTTGTGGTAGCGGTAATTGACAGCGGAGTTGACTATAATCACCCAGATTTGACCGGGAATATTTGGAGTAATAATGGGGAAAACGGCATTGATGCCCAGGGTCGAAATAAAGCTAATAACGGGATTGATGATGATGGGAATGGCTTAGTGGACGATTTCCGCGGCTGGGATTTTGTGAACAACGATAATAACCCCATGGATGATAACAATCACGGCACTCATATAGCGGGTTTAGTAGCTGCGAAAAAAGATGGAGTGGGGATGACAGGTGTGGCTCCCACCGCCAAAATTATGCCTTTGAAAATACTGGATAGATCCGGTTCGGGAAGGATTAGGGATGAAATTGCTGCGATTAATTATGCAGTTGCTAATGGGGCGAAGATAGTTAATGTAAGTTTGGGTGGCTTACAGTTGAACGAACCAGAATTGAATGCGATTCGAGCGGCGGAAGCTAAGGGCGTAACTGTGATTTCTGCTGCGGGAAATGATGCTCGTCCCCAGGCAGATTATCCGGCTCGGTTTGCTAATGAGGCTGGAATTGCTGTCGGTGCAATTGAGCGGAACAAGCAGTTTGCTGATTATTCTAACCGGGCTGGAACTGAATTAATTAATTATTTTATTGCTCCCGGAGGTGACGGTGGTAAAGCCGATTCAGGGGATATTTATTCCACTGTACCCCTGTCCGTACCGGGCATTCCTTATCGTTATTTCGCGGGTACTTCCATGGCTGTGCCCCAAATCGCTGGGGTAGTAGCTTTGATGTTGCAGGCTAATCCGAATCTGACTCCGACCCAAATTAAGCAGATTCTGGCAGAGACGGCAAATCGATCGGATATCATAGTTTGAATTTATGCGTGGGGTGGGGCGGGTTTCACCAACAATCTATGTGAAAAAACCAAAAATCTCTAAAACCCGCCCCCACCCAACGACAAATCCCAATCTAGATTTTTGAAAGGCGATCGCACATTAGGTTAATCTAGATTATGCGTGGGGTGGGGCGGGTTGATCTAGATTGTTTATATGTATCAAATATTATTCGTAAAACCCGCCCCTACGATGACCTGTAGGGGCGGGTTTCACCAACCATCTATGGGAGAAACCAAGAATATAATAAACCCGCCCCCACCCAACAAACAATCCAAATACATATGTTTTAAAGCCTCGCACAAATCAGGTTAATCTAGATTATCGGCGGTGTGGGGGCGGGTTGATCTAGATTGTTTGTATTCATCAAATATTCTTCTTAAAGCGGAGTGTGATATACATCACCCCAGGAATAACAGCAATAACCTCAGCAGGTATGTTACCAGTTATCGCAAAAAAGATAAGTGTAGCGACATAGCAAGATCCAAAGAATAGAGCATTAGAAACCATAAGTACCTCAGTAACGAGTGGGGAGAAGAATGAGAAATTTAGAGATTTTGTAAGATCACAGTACGAGTTTCCATTCAATTAGTTTCCCCAACGAGTGGGGAGCCGCCTCAACGGAAGATATAAACACGATCGCCTGGAGTTTCCATTCAATTAGTTTCCCCAACGAGTGGGGAGCGATAAGACTGCCAAGAAGTCCATCATCAAGGGTAAGGAGGGTTTCCATTCAATTAGTTTCCCCAACGAGTGGGGAGCCTGCGTAACATGATGCTCAATGATATCGTTGTGAAGTTTCCATTCAATTAGTTTCCCCAACGAGTGGGGAGTCTGTAAAGAGTATGGGGTAGAGTTACCACACCACTGGGTTTCCATTCAATTAGTTTCCCCAACGAGTGGGGAGATGGCAGCATTGAACACCACTTTGGCTTCACTACCGCTAGCGTTTCCATTCAATTAGTTTCCCCAACGAGTGGGGAGGTTAATTAAATCCCCCACAAGTGACTTGATCGGTGATGTTTCCATTCAATTAGTTTCCCCAACGAGTGGGGAGGTAGCCCTACTGACTCCAAGGGCCGACCCATGGTGTACCGTGAATGGTTTCCATTCAATTAGTTTCCCCAACGAGTGGGGAGAGAGTCAACCACCTTCAACCAAGGCTCGGCCTATTGCGTTTCCATTCAATTAGTTTCCCCAACGAGTGGGGAGGATTACCTATTCAAGGATATCCTCACCGCATAGTACAAGTTTCCATTCAATTAGTTTCCCCAACGAGTGGGGAGGGTATACAGTTAATAGATGGTCTGGTCATACTATGTTTCCATTCAATTAGTTTCCCCAACGAGTGGGGAGTGATGCTAAAGGGTGAAGCAGTAATGTGCGACAAGTGTTTCCATTCAATTAGTTTCCCCAACGAGTGGGGAGTGTCTCAGGTTCACACAGGTACGAGGCGAAGTTTCCATTCAATTAGTTTCCCCAACGAGTGGGGAGCTAATGAAGCAGGGGATACGGTGTACCCTAATCAACTACGTATGTTTCCATTCAATTAGTTTCCCCAACGAGTGGGGAGAAACGCATATCATCACGCACGGAAAGGCGTCGCGATGGTGCTGTTTCCATTCAATTAGTTTCCCCAACGAGTGGGGAGGGTAAAAAAATCATGTGTTCCACAAGCAAAAGACTTTATGAAGGTTTCCATTCAATTAGTTTCCCCAACGAGTGGGGAGAAGAGAAAGAAGCTCTTGAGTTCAATCAACTGGAAGAAAGTAAGCAAGGTTTCCATTCAA
The DNA here is from genome assembly GCF_020883015.1 of Microcoleus sp. CAWBG640. Lineage (NCBI taxonomy): Bacteria > Bacillati > Cyanobacteriota > Cyanophyceae > Oscillatoriales > Microcoleaceae > Microcoleus > Microcoleus sp. CAWBG640. Next base: position 44,010 of record NZ_JAHRFC010000042.1, on the reverse strand, counting down.
TTAGTTTCCCCAACGAGTGGGGAGTTATTCGACGCAGAATCTGCGTCAGTCGAGGTGGGCAAGGAAAAGTTTCCATTCAATTAGTTTCCCCAACGAGTGGGGAGGTCAGTTATTACAATCGAAGTTGCCATCGAGGATTTAGAGTCCTTGATAGAAGGTTTCCATTCAATTAGTTTCCCCAACGAGTGGGGAGGCCTATCAAAAGGCTTTTGAATACCGTGCTGAAATACCTTCCGTTTCCATTCAATTAGTTTCCCCAACGAGTGGGGAGATTCCAGCCGGAGGGCTGCAATATGTAGCACTGTCGGTGGCAGTTTCCATTCAATTAGTTTCCCCAACGAGTGGGGAGCTGCATGGTCATTGAGCGATCGCCCAGACGACAACGGCTATTTCGAGTTTCCATTCAATTAGTTTCCCCAACGAGTGGGGAGCCTGCGTGGGATTCATCCCTGGCAACATGGACATCCAAGTTTCCATTCAATTAGTTTCCCCAACGAGTGGGGAGCAATGATTGACCCCGATCGCTCGTATCGGTTGTACTACAAGATGGTTTCCATTCAATTAGTTTCCCCAACGAGTGGGGAGAGGTAACAACTACCTTGGGAGTATTTAAGCTTAAGACTATGTTTCCATTCAATTAGTTTCCCCAACGAGTGGGGAGATATCTCGGTATGTTCAGTGGGGAGTAGAGACTGGTGTAGCCAGTTTCCATTCAATTAGTTTCCCCAACGAGTGGGGAGATGTATTGCAAGACTTGGGAGGACTTTGTTCGTGATTATACGTTTCCATTCAATTAGTTTCCCCAACGAGTGGGGAGTCCTCTATATTAAACCTCATACAGCGCAAGATGTCTAGAGGCCATTTGCGAGGCTCAGGAATTTTTTCTAGAAATCACACCTGTGCCCGCTAAACAAAAATCCTGAAACCCTTACCCAGTAATGCTGCGAGGCTCCCGACACAAAAATGACGTTTCAGCCAATTTATCGCCAGCCTCGCAACACCAGCTAAATAATCACTGATCCAGGTGCTTTTGTCACCGGTGCTCCCACTCCCAAAACCTCCACCTGTCCCAAAGTATGACGAGACACCGGATAAAACCGGATGCTATCCTCTTCCAGATTTACCTTTTTCCCAAGTCGCGATCTTAATTCATCAAACTTAGCTCGACTGAGTACACACTCAAAAGCACTATACTGCACCCAAGTCCCGTAACCTTCCAACAAATCATGCACTTTACAGCGCCGTTTATTGTCAGGAATATCGTAAATCACCACATAAAAAAGCACGGCTTAGCGAATTTGGTAAGGTTTGTAAAGCTCGGTTGGGTTATAAACGAACTGTTTGTAATCTTTGATTTGTTGGTTCAGCAAATCCCACTTAGGTTGTTTACCAGAATCCGTTTCAATTTCCTCCTCCATACGCTCTAAAAAAGCTTTCAGGTATTTGCGTCTCCCAGAATCATTTAAGAAACATCCGCCGTTACTATAGACAAAATCATTGCCAGCATCCACAAATCGGCGATTGACTAAATAAGTAACTAACGAATCAATAATTGGTGCCCGAAATTCCTCAATCAAATCCGAAGCCAAAGCCGCATGGCGTTCAGTTCCCTGATGCAAACAAGCCGAATACGGATCGAGCCCTTGCAACTCAATCAAACTCAACAAATGATTCCAGAGAACTTGATAGCCAAAACTGAGCATAGCATTAACCGGATTACCCGGAGGGCGGCGCGACCTACCCACAAACACAAAATCAGGATTGCTCAAACACTCTTCAAAAGCCGAAAAATACTGAGCCGCCCCCGCACCTTCCATCCCCATCAACTTCTCAATAGTTTCAGCCTCCCCAGCTTTCTTAATTAAATGTTCCAAACAGTTAATCGCAAAAACAATCACATCAGAAGCTTGTCGGCGCTGCTGTCGCATCAGGATCACCCTGCTGTTTTTCAGCTTAGCTTGCACAATGCGTCTGGCTACTTGCAAACGTTCTGCAAAACACAACTGTTGCTGATAGCGAGAGAGTTGCCGATAACCACGTTCGATCGGAAGAATCCGCCCATAACAGTAACCCATGCGGGAAAGATAGGCAATGGGAATATTCCGCCACAGACAAGTCCTAATTGCTTGAGTTGTGACTTGAGATTGACCAAAAATCAGCAGTTGTTCGAGGAGAGGAAGCTGAACTTCACCGAGTACAGATTCGCCTTTTTTGATGACCAGCATTTCTTGGTGCAAAGAAACATAACAACCAGGTTGAGAAACGTAAACAGTACGCATAAGCAATAATTAGGTAATCAGAAACCGGGTTTTTTGCGAAATACTTAGTCACACCACCTAAAAACCCATAAAAACCCGGTTTCTTAGATTTTGGGGTAGCCCAGAAACCGGGTTTTTGCGAAAATACTCGTTACCGACGCAAAAACCATGAAAAACCCGGTTTCTTAGATTTTGGAGTAGCCAGAAACCGGGTTTTTGCGAAATACTTCGTCACAGCACTCAATAACTGCAAAAAACCCGGTTTCTTAGATTTTGGGGTAGCCAGAAACCGGGTTTTTGCGACAATATTCATTACAACACCCAAAAACCCTGAAAAACCCGGTTTCTTAGATTTTGGTGTAGCCCAGAAACCGGGTTTTTGCGACAATATTCATTACAACACCCAAAAACCCCGAAAAACGCGGTTTCTTTAGTTTTGACCCAAATCCCGATAAATCAAGGTTGATGGAGATTATTGGTTGTGTGGGGGCGGGTTTATGTAGATGGTTGGTGGGTTTCAAATATTGTTGGTGAAACCCGCCCCTACAGCATTTGAATGGAGATATATAAATTTATTTTCGTTCTAAATCTTGCGAATCTTGCGGGAGAATTTGCGATGATTCCGAGCCATAATCTAAGGGATTTTTTATTTCTTTGGCGCGAGAAGGCTGGAGGTAGCGAACAATTTGGTCGGCGATGGTGGATGCAAAAAAAGTGGCTACTGTGACTAGGAATGTATTAGAAATTACGGCCGCTAATCCGAGGGGTGCGACTAGGAGAATGATGAGAGTGATGGTGCCGTTGACGGCGGCGAGGGAAAAGTTGCGGATTGTGGATGCGCGAGATGTGATGTACATAGTTGTGTTATTTTGGGTTGAATATGGATGGTCAAGTTTGGTTGTAGATGCACGCTGAAGGTAAAAATTTTAGTTAAGTTTGTGAGGCTGCCTGGGGTTTAAAACCTAGGTTCAAAGTCCGCCAGGGGTTAAAAACCCCAGGCTCAAAGCTCAAGTCCTCTTAAAGAGGACTGGGGAGTTTATGAGTAAGATTGTGCAGTCAGTTTCAACTGACTTTTGCTATGAGACGGGGGTTTTTAACCCCCGGCGGATCGGTGAAAGAGTGGTAGATTTCTTGGCTTATTTTTGCATTTCGTAATGAATTGACTCCCACTTATCTATCATTAACTCTCCAACACCTCTTTCAGTAAATCACAGATTTTACTATTGATAACATTAAAGGGATTCTTGTCTGGTACTACTGTTTTTAGACGCAAAATATCCCGCAAAATTTTAATGATTTTTCCTCCATCTTCTAGTTCCGAAACACCTTCAAAACTGTGGACACAACGATTCCGCTGTTCGCAATATTCGTTTAATTGTTCAATGGGTTTCAATAAGCTATCAAACTCTTGCTCGTAGCATTCCAAAATTGCAATCAACACGAACCGACTGGGAAATCCTTCTGAAAACCTAAGTTTTTGACCATTCTGAAGCTTGTAGTTGTTCAGAAAATGTTCGAGATTTCCGTCATCAAAAGCTTTAAGTCGATGCCAAAAATGTTGAGTTTCTGTAGTCTTTTCCGGTAAATCAAAGCCCAGCTTCGTTTCCACTAAAAAGCGGAGAAATCCCTCTTGAAATCTGAATACATCCACCAAAAAGTCTGCATATTGCTGATTTTTTAGTTTGATTATAGCTTTGAAATAAACTTCTTTGAACAGGGCTATTCTATTTTTTTGCCGGAGACTGCTGATTTCTGAGATGAATTCAGGTTCGACAAGATTAGCAAAAGGCTGGATGGCGTTGAAAGCGCGGTTAAAGTCAAAAGCAAGGCGGTACTGACCGTACTTAAGCAAAGCAATAATGAGGTTGGTGGAGAGATTGCTATCTTTGAGAGTTACTAAAGCGCCACTGTAATTATAATCTTCAATTTGTTTCTTGACAACCTTGAAATCAAATTCATTTTTCAAAGTATCGACATTAGTTTGAAAAACGCGATGCTGTCCCTCTTTCATTTCTCTAGGATTTCGCACCTGCCAAACCGAACTGTGGGGAGCATATCCAGCAGCTTGTAAAAGGCTCCAGGAAGTTTTCATCACAGGGGTTCCAGAAGAAGCATTAAATTCCAATCTGTCTTGTTTGCTCAAGAAGGGAATTGCTTTTTCTAGACCTTTTCGAGCTTCTTGAACTGCTAATAAGAGACTGACTGGATCTTTAGAAAGTTCTGCACCGACTGGGACTAATTCGATGCTTTCTTCTGGGATGTGAAAATCTTTGCCTTGCAGCCAATGTTTGGTATCGCTAGCTTTTTCAAGCATATCTTCAGTGTGAAGGAGAATGACGCGACGAATGCTGTATTTTTGGTCGAGAAGGTGTCGGATTAGGGTGGCTATGGAACCTTGTTCGTTGTTCTTTTCGGAGTAGGGGTCTTGGCTGCCGACGAAGGAGAGGACGATGCTGCTTGCCATTGTTGTTACCTGGATGATTTGTGAGAAGTTTTAGGGAGAAATGGGCAAGCCGGATGCTTACCCGAACAGACAAGAGAAAAAAGGTGCGATCGCATTTTTATCTGCGTCGAGGGCCGGGCTTAGGTGAATTTGAAGGTGGTGGCTGACTGCTTGAAGACATTTGACCGTAAACTAAAATAGCTCCTTGTTTTTTAAGTTCTGTGGCTAACTTCAAACGGTCAGGATGATTGCTACCAAAAATAGTTACAACTTGATAAGGCGAATCTGCTGTAAAAATTGACTTAATCCACACAAAAGAAGGAGTTCCTAATTCTCCGCCGACATTGGCATTGCCACTGCCGCCGCCGTTGCTGACTCCCTTAAATTGAGGGTCGCCGTACAGCAGATTCAAAGCAGCACCCTTTACATTGGCGCTATCGCCTTCATTTTGCCAGTTTTTCACCTTCTCTGGATTGAGCAAAACAGTATCTTTTAAGAGCCAAATTTGAGCATTACTATCCAACACATCTTGCTGGCGTTTTTTGGTTCCTGGTTGACCAGGACTGCTGGTATAATTCTTAGTTGAAGGCTGTACAGCTTTAAAAGCATCGGTAACACTTTTAAAAAAAGTCCGCCACTGCTGCTCATTGCCAACAAGCGGTAAACTATCACCATCTACGAACCAATAACAGCCGCGCATCCGACGATTTAACAGGTGCAAAGGGCGGCGAGAACCGCGTCCAACTCCTCCAAGATGAGAACCTAGAATCAGGCAACGTTCTATTAAGCTCAAATACTTGGCTTCTGTAGCCTCCAGAATAATTTTGCCTGTATACAAATAAGGCTCTTGGCGTTGAGATGGGTTAATGCGAGTGCTTACTGAAATTTTGCCTTGTTGCCCCAACTTGCCAAACATTAATTCTTCTAAAGTTACACAAGTTTCAGCATCATACAAACCCAAAGCTACAGCCCGAAACCAATAGCGCAAAATACCCCGAATAGCTGTCGGTCTAAATTCAATATTTCCTTGGTAATTGTTTTCTCTTGTGGGCGGGTTACTGCCGTACATCCCTTGAGTCCAAAGCTCAAAATCAAAGCTTTTGCTGTGGGCTAACTGTGCTTCTTGGCTGACAGTGCGGCCGTAACCACCGCTGACACGAGAACCAATACCGCCAGTCTTTAGCGCATTTTCTAGCCATTTTTTTACAACCTCAACTTTGTCAGCATATTGAGTTCCTGTCGGACAGAACCCGATCAGAAATTGAGGTTGTTCGAGAGTAAGCAAAGGATGCGGTTCGGGGTTGTAGATAACTTTTTGCTCAGGATTTTGCCAATGCCATTGAGGAGTTGCTACATCCACGCTGAGACAAGGCTTAGTGGGGAAAGCATCCAAAAATTCAATTTTTGCAGCTTTGGCAGTTTTACCTTCTAGCATTCCCAATAATTCCTGAATTTCACCTTTGTTTGAATGGTGTTTCTCAGCCCAAGCTAGTGCGGCCCCTTTGAGACTGGAAGCGGGAATATAGGGAATGCCGAAAACGGGATGCAGCGCGGGTAAAAGTAACTCAGCAAAGCCACGAGTTCCTCCTACTCGCATTCGCCAGCTAAAAGAAATTTTGAAAGTATTGCTTTCTCCGCCAGCTAAATTGAGAGTGCGTTGATTGAGTTTCTCATACAAATAGCTGCAATCTTTTTCAGCATTGACGGCAGATTCCAGTACGGGTTGTGGGAGGGGTTTTCCCTGTCTGTCGCGTCCAAATTCAGCGAAATTAAGCGCTTGTAACGGGTTGCCCATATTCCGGGGTGTTTTGGGCGGTTTTGCATCCGATTTTTGATTGGATGGCGATGGAGGAGGAGCACCACTGGCGATGCGACAGTCGATGCGATCGCACCACAACTTAAATTTAAAAAGTTTATCTCTCAGCGGTTGAATTTGCCCCTTAGCTGCTTTGCAAGTTGCCTCGTCAGCAAAGAATAGCGTCAGTACACTATTGTCATAACCGCCGTAAATTGCGGATGCAAATTGTTTCCCCAATTTCGAGTTACTTTTTTGCTCTGCCGCTATGAAATCCTGCCAAATATCGCCGGGATTTCGAGATTGATTTGGTTTAAAATTCATCCTTCCTCCGCTTCTCCTAGAATTGGCGTTGCCCAAAATGACCACTCTCGCGATAGTTCGATCGCCAAACGGTTTAATCCCGCATAAGCCTGTAATTCCATACCAAACAAAGTGCGCGGATCGTCGGGAGCAAAAGCCACTTGACTTAAACTTTGCAAAGTTTTCAAGAACTGCTGGTAAACTTGACCTTTGTACTTAGTTTCTCCAGTTTGGTATTTGAGTCCGTCCCCTGCTAAGCGGTGCAATCCCCAAGTAGAGACGTAAGAAGGCAAACTTTGCACAACTGAACTCGCCTTTTTGTGATTGGCAAAATTAACTGTCTTTTTGACTTCCAGCAAGCCACTATATGCCGCATGACTAAAATCTCGCGTGTCTAATTTCAACATCATCTATTCTCCTTTGCTGAATTTAATTTCTACAGTTTTGTTGTCTGTCCAACCCCGCCCAAGTCCTTCTAAACCGCCAAATTGCAGCTTGTCTTTCAAGATAGTTTGGAGAGATTGGCGAATCTTTTCTGTTACCTGTTCATTTTTCCCTGGTTTGAGTCCCCAAGGAAAAAACAGAATGGTTTCTGAGGGAATCGCTTCTTCTGAGCGGAAAGAACCATCAGAGGCAGTTTTTTCACCGTCTTTGATCGCAATGCGGACTTCTCGCTGCAAACCAGTTTCTACCAATGAAGCACAATCTTGATTTGAAAGAACCACTAATTTTTGCTTTAAATCAAGAATGCCGCTGCCATCTGGAATTTGTTTTAAGCATTCCCAGACAGCAGCTTTTTTATCAATCCGTTCTACATCTGCTTCTTTCAAAATTGCCCCTTGCAAGTAGATTTGATTGCCAGAAACAGAAGTAATTGCTTTTTTGGTGCTACTTTCCTCTTCGAGGTGCGATCGCCACTCTTCAATCACCTTGCCTAAATCTTCATTTTGCAGCCAGCGGTTCCACCGACTCAGCCACAAAGGGCAAGTTATCCACACAAATTGATGGCTGAAAGAAGCTACAGGAAATAGCAACAACGTGGCATCAGCAAACCAGACTTCGCCCTCGGTTGGTTGACTGCCATCCTTGATTTTTTCACCGAACAAAGTTCCAGCTTCCTCTGGGTGCATCGTTGCTAAAACGGAACGAATTTTGCCCCGCAAAGAAGAAGAAGGGATATATGGTAGTTCGTTAAAACTCTCGCGGGCAATTCCCATCATATTACCAGCTTGAGCGCTTGCACCTGTATGCAGCGGAGTCAAGAGATAAGTGTAAGTTAGATAATTCATGGTTGTGATTCCTTGTTAATTGATTGACTTTCAAAATGAACCCAAAGTAATTCCGAGTAACCTAACTGCCGCCAAAGGCGAACCTTTTTTTCTTTATCCTCCTGAAACAACTCTTTCGGTTGATTCAAGTAATACAAACTACCGGGCCGCGCGACAAACACTTGGGGTGCTGGAATACTTTTTTCTGGTGCATCTTTGTCTCGAATGCGGCAACTTATTGGCAGTGCGCTGGCTGTTGAAACGCTGACTAATGGCCCAATTTTTTGATTGCTATTAACTGCATGAGCTAATTTCCATTCCGACGGCCACGCACGGCACACTGATCGACGGTCATTGTTACTTTCCCAGCGTTCAAATACTCCGGGAGTGACGAGATAGGCAATTGATTTGCCATGTTCTTTGTCGCCTTTTTTAAAGTTTTCCTGACCTTTCGTGAAGTTTTTATGAGATAATTCTTGGAGTTTTTGCCATTGGTTATCTAAGACTTCTACCCGCTGCAAAATGGCGCGGTGTCCTTCACCGCCTAATTGAATTATCGCTGGTGTTTCGATGGCTTGATCGAGACCGATCGCCAAACTCCAACCTTCCTTTAAACGAATGGCATTTTCGACAAAATATCCGTCAGCGTCTTTGACTTGTCGCGTGCCTTCTTGAAGGGCATTGTGCGATCGAGTTTCAACTAACCAAGGTTCGATTTCTGTTTTTGTTTTGTCTTCTGTCAGCCAGTCACCTCTGTTAATTTTACCAGAGTCTAGATAGTTTTGTACAGTGGTAAATGGCAAATATTCCCTGAATTTGTAATTACCAATTTCCTCATCTTTGCGTTCATTATCCTTGTTGCGATCCGAAGGTTTCACCAAAGGACAAGGCTGTTGTTTATCCCACAATGCTTGGTGCAAGTTAGAGTTGTCATCCCAGGCTAAAGGTACAAGGGGAATTGAGCCGACAAACCCGATGGGACGAGAGAAATAAAGGGTTTCATCTCGGCACAAAAACGGGCCAGTAATTCGCAAATCTATCTTGTCTCCTAGCAGTTTCCGCAAAGCCCCAGCAATGGTGTGTCCATTGGGAGGAAAACTGCTGCTTGCCCAGGCTCTTTCTCCTGGTGTAAAGGGTTTGGCATCCCTGAACAATAAAATATCGAGAGGGGTAATTGTGTACCAATTCATTGACGTTCACCTCCTAGTTTGATATCGCGGTTGCGGATGAGAAAGGCGGCGAGTTTCAGCCAGTTGTTAATTTGCCGATCGCACTCTGTCCCAGCTTCAGTTTTCAGCCATAATCCTTGCAAAAACTGTAGCAACAATCTTTGAAATTCTTGCAGCATTAATTCATCGCCTTTCAAAGCTTCTCGGCGACTGCAAAAGGCATTAGTCCACGGTTCAATTGCCTCATATATCGGTGCAGGATGCTGACTCCAGATAGTCGCAGCTTGCTCAAAAATTGCGCTGTCTAAATCGGGAATAGCAATCAATTCTTGCCATTGATGGAACACATCAAACTTACAGGTAGCTTGCAAAATGTTGCCATTACCGTAGAGAATGCGAACTTGCACAGCATCCTTTTGTTTGCCATCAGGCGATTTATGTTTTTTGGCTCCTTCTTCTTTTCCTTCTGCTTTCCACAAATTCTCCAAAGCGATCGCCATCGGTACGGAATGGTGAGCGATAACAATGCCAAAACTAATCGTAGCCTTGTGTCCCATTGTAAATAAGGGACGTTCAGATAAATTATCCGGCAATTTATCCCCATTCCACCGCCAGTAATCTCCCTCACTAATAAACTCATTTTTGGGGTCATTAACACCTTTAAAACATTGGCGAATATCCCACAGCCAATTATCCCATTCCCAAAGATTGGTATAGGCTAAAACATCATCGCCACCGCCATAAATTAGCCGTCCAGCGTAGCGCTGTTCAGTGAGATAAGGAACTAATTGATTTGAGAAATCTAACAAAGCCCGACTCAAAGCGCTGTGAGTAGAAGGCCCCATGCGCTTTTGCACTTCCAGAAACTCTTTAAAGGACTCCCGAAACTGCTCCGGCATTTGATTAATATTGCGGTGCAAAGCATCAGGAAGATAATGTTTATATGCTTCTAGCTTTGTACCTTTGAGCCACTCACCCATACCGTCGCCATCGCCAGCAGCTAAAACGTACCAATCCGTTGGATTATTGCCCGGAGCAAATAATTTAGAAATGGATTCTCGCAGTTTCCTCAACTCTTCTTGTTTAGCTTTTTGTTTTTTAGTGTGAGTAAATGGTTGGTCAGGATTATCACTTTTTGGGTAATAGTCATCAATCAACCAGCCAGCATTCAGCAAGCGCGGATTGTGCCACTTAGTGTGATTTTTGGCAATCCAAGGAATACCCCAAGGTAAATTTGCTGGTGCATATTCACCGTCATTTGTCCATTTAAAATCACCGATAACTTTTGCACAAGATGCCAAAAAGTAGTTAATAGCTTGCTGATTCCCTGCTGCTTCCATTGTTCGCAGCCAGCCAGCTACACCCGAACTCAAATCGGGATAAAGAACAGGTATTTTCCCCCGGTGATTTTCGGCTTCCCCTGGAAATAGTTCTTTGAGCAAAATTTGGTGCAAACCGCGCTTGATGATTTCGGTGGCATTGAGTTGTTCAATACCGTCGAATAACCCCATATCATAAGACCAAAATTCCCTAGTTTGTTCCTCCGTAGCCCAATCATTGTGTTTGGAATTATAGGTGGGATGCACGGCAGATCCTATTCCTGAAACCGTGGAACGGGGGCCAAAGGCAGTAGGCAGTTGCCAAGTTCTAGAATTTTTAACAGCATTGAGACTGAAGCGAAGGGAGTCAAAAATACTCGCCCACCAAGAGCCTGCATTCATATTAGGCTGCTTTGCTCTAAACTCGGCTCTGGTTTCCGGTTGAGAGAGGTTTTCTTGGGACTTGGGAGATGTGTTTCTAAATACAGCTTCCAGAAACTTGTATTCTGGCTCGATAAATAATTTTGGATGCGGATTAGCAAAGTCATTTTGCTTTTGAATCCATGCTTTGTACTCAGTTTCTTTGCGGGGGGAATGATGTAATTCAGCATCAGAAGAACCGATCGGCACTGCTGTCCAGTATGTCTGCCACTGTGTTTTTAACCAGCCCTCCCAAGTTTGGGATTTGATGTTGCGCCACTGTTCGCCGCCTTCTGTTTTGTCTGCTTGCAGGAAAGCTAATACTTTTTGCCCGATATTTTTCCATTCTTGGTGCAGCGTTGCTTCAGCATAAGCCATCGCTGCGCGAACTGGATTGCCGCTGGTTGTTTCTGCACCTTGACCATTATTAGGCAAGATCATTACTAAGACATTGGGAAATCCTGCTGTGAGTAATTGTTGCTCCCAAACTGACTGGGGCGGCTGTTTAATCCACTCTTGAAAATCGGGATATTTTTGTAATAGCCAGTGGTCAATTAGCGGTTGGGCGTACAAACAAGGGTAAAGCAGAGTATCGGGGCCGTATTTCTGGGCGATCGCCCAACAAACTTTGGCAGAAAGATAGTGTAGCAGCCAGGAACCAGCCCAAAAATCTCGCATTTTGCGGCTGGATTTGATTAATTCTTGTACGGGGGTAAAACTGAAGGTAGCGACATAAGGGCGCGATCGCGACCAATTGCGATCGCCTTTTTTGGGATAATCTTCTGGATTGTCGGAATACCCTGCTAATCCTCCAGCTAAAGCAGAAGTCATAGTAACGTGACTCCATAAAGAAGCATCGGGAATGCGCGTTTCTGCGGGCAATAAATGAATGCACGGCTCATCTGTTGCTGCTCCCAAAGAGGTAGAAAGTGCCTGTGTATAGCACCGCCACAACCACCAAAATACTTTTTGCGGATCTTTCCATTTTTTAATAGGATCGAGTGCAGTTTGTTCAACCCAATCTAAAAATTTCGCGCGATCGCGATCGATAATTCGGTGATGCCACTGTTCTAAAATCAGAGTTTGTGCTTTTCCCGATAACAAGTGGCGTAGCTGTAACCCTTGACTGTCATAGAGTACGGCACTGTGTTCCGGTGGCAATCTACCAACAGTAGTCCGATCGCTTGCGGCTGCGATTAAATCACACAATCCTACATACTTCAGCCAAGTTCCATTCAAATTGGTTTGGGAATGAGTTGCTGGTTCTTTCGGAGACTTCCAGCCCTCCATACACTGCAACTGTTCCCATCCCCCCTCCCGACTCATGTCTCGATGCAGCGACTTGAGGACTGGATCGTGCATCAATCCCCAAATCTTGGCTTGCCAGAATGTTGACATTGCTGTTATTCGCTAACGATTAAACTCAATATACCAGCCGAGCCAGCTTCATGTCTCAATTTTCGCAATATTCATTAAACGTGTTCTCAGCCACAAAGCTTTCCAAATAATAGCTTCCAGACAATTCTATATTTTTATGTCAATATTGTCTTTTACTTGAAATTTCAGCAACTTACTGATATACACCCATCATGGCCAAAAAACCGACCCCTCACCCCTACGCCGATCGACTAACGTTCGATCGCATCATGCTCCTCATCGCCACATTAGTAAACCATCCCGGAATCGGACACTCTGACACCGAAACCTCCGACAGTAAATATCACGATGCTTTACTAGAAGTCCAATCTCAATTGCAGAAAATTGCCGCCGAATACAACATCGAATTTCCCGAAAACTATCCCGCAACTCCCACCATTCGTAAAGACTTAGAAACTTTGCGCCACTACGGCATACTGGATAAAAGAATGTATCGATTCGGCTACTATCTCGGCACCGGTGCAATGAATCGCGAAGAACTACTATTCGCATTTCAAGCGATCGCATCTCAAGCCAAATATCAGGGAAATCCTCAAGCCCGCAGAATTTGTGAAAAACTCACTAAACTGTTGCGGGGATTAGATATCGAACTCAAAGGCAAATTGTTTTATCCCGTTCGCGAACACCTGAATCGCGCGATTATTTACACCGATCCTGTCGAAATGGTCGATCGCCAAGAATATCGCAATACCCTATTTCACAAACTAGACATGGTAGAAACAGCCATAGTTCGAGGCCAGGCGATCGAAGTTTACCGCGAAAAAGATTATTATGGTAAAGGCAATGTCGGTTTCCGGCGAATCTGGCCCCTGCAACTGATTTATCACGACATCGCCTGGTACCTGATTTCCGAATATTGCGAAAACGGGCATTTGAAAGTAGAACGGGTGAATCGCTTTACCGACTACTGCGAAATTATTGATGTAGAAGGGCGTGGTTTAGCCCCACAGTTACAAAGTCTGAAAATAGCTCACAAATTGTTAAAAAACGGCTGGGGGCTGTTCTTGGGCAATCTAGAGCAACAGCAGGCAGAATTGGAGGGAACGCTGAAGTTGCAAAAAGTGAAGGTGCGATTTTTTCAGAAGGTAGTGGGATTTATTCTAGAGGGCGATCGGCGACATCCGCGACAAAAAAAGATTAAGGAAGGCCCAAGGGATAGTTTTGGCAATCTGCTATATGTGGATTATCAGATCGATTTGCCCGATCGCTCTTTGAACGAATTTAGTCTGTGGGTTAACAAATATATGGAAAACGCCCAAGTGCTTTCCCCGCCGAGTTTGGTGGAAAAACACCGACAAGCAGCGAAAGATTTGTGCGATCGCTACAATTTGTAAATCCAAATTGTTGACAGAGGATAAAAAAGCCGATCGCCACTGATATCGTTCTCCATTTTGGGCGATCGACTACCTCTTAAGGCATATTCAAAAAAAAGTTTTTGAGAATTTATTTAAATTTATTATACTACTCGTAATCTGGGTCAGTAAATATTCTAAAATATCAAATCACATGACAGCCGATAAAACCGGATTTAGCATTAGCGCGATCGCCATTCGCCGCCACATCGGCACCCTGATGCTGACACTAGCAATTATCGTAGTGGGCATTTTTTACATCACCCAACTACCCGTTGACTTGCTACCCTCCATCACCTATCCCCGGATCAGCGTGCGCCTAGACGCCCCCGGAGTTTCTCCAGAAGTCGCAGTTGACGAAATTACCCGCCCCCTCGAACAAGGACTTTCAGCGACAGAAGGCGTCACCCAAGTGTTCTCCCGCACCCGCGAAGGACAAGTCAGCGTCGATTTATTCTTCAAACCGGGCGGAGACATCAACCAAGCCCTCAACGACGCCACAGCCTCAGTTAACCGCATCCGTAACCGACTCCCAGACACAGTTGAATCCCCCAATCTGTTTAAATTTGACCCTTCCCAACAGCCAGTTTACGAATTTGCGCTGACTTCAGACTCGCGCCAAGGCGTAGATTTGCGAGTATTCGCCGATGACGAATTAGCCAGGGAAATTAACGTGATTCCCGGAGTAGCTTCTGTTGACGTTTCCGGCGGCGTTCAAGAAGAAATTCAAGTGAATATTGACTTGAATCGCCTGCAAAGTTTAGGAGTTAATCTTAACGACGTTTTTAGTGCTTTGCGATCGCGCAATTTAGACACTTCCGGCGGCAGACTGCGCCAAGAATCCAACGAACCGCTGACTCGCACAGTCGGCCGCTTTAAAACAGCAGCAGATATCAAAAACCTATCCTTTCAAATATCCGGTTCCAACCCGCCAAAACGAGTTTACCTGCGCGACTTTGCCACAGTCAATGACGGCACGAAAGAACAGCGAGTTAAAGTTTTTCTGAATCAAAAACCAGCCGTTAAAATTAGCATCTTGAAACAGCCGGATGCCAACACGATTACGGTTGTGGACGGAGTGAAAAATCGCCTCAAAGAAATGCAGGAATCCGGCTTGATTTCGGCAGACATGGAAGTAGTTACTACCTTAGACGAATCCCGATTTATCCGCAATTCCCTAGCCGATGTGGCCAATGCGGGAGTTTCCGGGGCAGTGTTGGCTGCGATCGCCGTTTTGTTCTTTTTAGGTTCCCTGAGACAAACCCTGATTATCTCTCTGACTATTCCCCTGTGTACTCTAGCAGCCATTATTTTAATGCGGCTATTCGGCTTATCGCTGAACTTATTTAGTTTAGGTGGTTTAGCCTTGGGAATCGGTCAGGCGATCGACACCAGCGTCGTTATTTTAGAAAATATTGTAGTCGGTCTAGACAGCAACCCTCATCTCAAAAAAGGCAGAATTAGAGATAGAAAAGAACGCACAATCGAAGAGTCAGTAATGCGGAGTCAAGAAGTAGAATCAGCAATGGTTGCTTCCACTGCCGCTAACTTAGTATCAGTGCTGCCATTCTTGCTAATCGGTGGCTTTTTTTCGCTGCTATTTAGTGAATTAATTTTAACAATTTGCTTCGCAGTAGCAGCATCTCTGGTAGTAGCTTTAACTATAGTGCCGATGCTCACTTCTCGCTTGATGGGAATGTCTTATTCCAGTGGCATTAATAAGTTCGGACCGATTAAATATTTCAATCGAGGCTTTGAAAACGGTACGCGCGCCTACAGTTCGATGCTGTCAAAAGTGCTAGGTTTGCGACTAATTATTATTGTACTCGCTTTTGTGATTTTAGGCGGCGGAACTTGGGTGATGGCTAGTCAAATCCCCCAAGAAATATTGCCAAGAGTTAATACAAGTCAAGCCAGATTATTTGCTTTGTTTCCTCCCGGCACTAACTTGGAAACCAATCAAAAAGTAGTGGCCGCCGCCGATAAGCTGCTGTTAGCACAACCAGAAACCGAGTACACTTTAACCACAGCGGGTGGGCTGCTGTTCGGCAACAATACGATCGAGAATTTGCTCAGGGGAAGCAGCACGATTACCCTAAAAAAAGGTACGAGTACGATCGCCTTTACCGAAAGAATGACTGAGGAATTAAAGAAAATAGACGTTCCGAAAGGAACTCGCCTGCGCTTAGTTCCAGAAGGGATTAGAGGTTTAGTTTTAACTAATTCTCCAGTCAGGGGCGGCGAAATTGATGTCATAATTCAAGGCCCAAGTGAACAAGCATTGCAGGAAGCAGGCCGTAAGATATTAAAAGAGTTAGATGAGAAGGTAAAATTAGCCCGGTTTCGGCCGGATGGAGACGCGCCGCAGTCGGAAGTCCAAATTCGTCCAGATTGGGAAAGGGCATCTTTGTACGGGCTGAGTGCCCAAGACATTGGGGAGACAATTCAGACAGCCATTGAAGGTACTGTTCCAACTCAATTGCAGCGGGGAAACCGCTTGGTAGATGTGCGCGTGCAGTTCGATCGCACTTCTGTCAAAAATATCGCCCAACTGGGACAAATTCCCTTATCTGGCAATAATAGCATTGTCCGTTTGAGTGATGTGGCAAAAATTGCGATCGGCAAAGCGCCGGGAGAAATTCAGCGTCTTAATCAGCGGCAAGTTTTCTTAGTTGTCGGAAACTTAAATCGGGGTGCAAGTCTCGGAGATGCTGTCAAACAAGTCGATGTAGCTTTGTCACAATTGAAGTTGCCGCAGGGAGTGAGAATTGTGCCTAGTTCGGCTGCGGAAACTAACAATCAATTGCAAACTTCGCTGAAACTTTTGGGCGGGTTGGCGACGTTTTTAGTATTTGTGGCGATGGCGGTACAATACAATTCTCTGGTTGACCCGCTGGTGATTTTGCTGACAGTACCGCTGGCGTTGAGTGCGGGTATTTTCGGGCTGTATGTGACCAAAACTGCGATCGGGGCGACGGTGATGATCGGGGCAATTTTGCTGGTGGGAATTATCGTGAATAACGGCATTATTATGGTGGAGTTGGCGAACCAAATTCGGGAAGAGGAAGGAGTAGATCGCACAACAGCAATTCTCAGGGCTGCACCTCAACGTTTGCGTCCGATTTTGATGACAACTATTACCACAGTTTTGGGTTTGTTTCCCCTGGCTTTGGGGATTGGAGAGGGTTCGGAGTTTCTGCAACCTTTGGGGGTTGTGGTGTTTTCGGGTTTGTCGCTGGCTACTTTGCTGACGCTGTTTATTATTCCCTGTTTCTATATTTTGCTGCACGACTTTTTTGATATGTTTGGGGCGAAGCAGAAGCCGCAGACAGTTGCTATTCCTGTGCAGAAGGCGGGGAGAAAGAATGCGAATTAAAAGTGTTATATTTCCACGCGCTTTGCCACAATCCGGCAGGGGTTTAAACCCCTGCCTCAAAGCGAAAGTCGGTTAAAACCGACTGTAGATTTTCAGGGACAATACGATCTATTTCAGTCCTCTTTCAGAGGACTTTAGCTATGAGACAGGGGTTTTCAACCCCTGTCGGACTGAGTAACTCACAAACAATACCGGTACTGCATTTAATGTTAAGTTGACAAGCCTAGAATTAGTCAGTCAGGTACATTTGACATTAGAAATAATATGTGTTACACTAATACTACAGAGAAACTGACAAAACAAACTCAAACAAAAATGCCCTACGAAAAATTAGAAATATCAACCCCAAAACCCGTCCTATCTTGGGCAAACCACGCCCTGGGCCCCAAAGAAACCAATATGGCAAAAAATGTAGCATCTTTGCCATTTGTATTCAAACACGTCGCCCTAATGCCCGACGTACACTTAGGCAAAGGCGCTTTAGTCGGTTCCGTAATTGCCACAAAAGAAGCGATTATTCCAGCGGCTGTCGGAGTTGATATTGGCTGCTTTACTGATGATACACAAATTCCTCTAGTTGATGGCAAATCTTATGCGATCGGGGAATTGGCTAGGAGTCAAAAAGAATTTTCGATCTACTCCTGTACAGAAACAGGCAGAATTGTTGCTGCTAAGGCTACAGCCAAATTAACTAGAAACAATGCCGAACTGGTTAAAGTTGTACTCGATAATGGAGAAGAAATCAAATGCACTCCCGATCATCAATTCATGTTGCGGAATGGTGAATACCGAGAAGCGCGGGATTTGACAACTGGAACGTCATTGATGCCTTTTTATTCCAAAATAGATAAGGATGGGTATACCTTAGTACAGCAAAATTATTCAGGTAGATGGCAGAAAGCTCATTGGATAATTGCTCGTTCTGGTTTGTTAGGAGACATACCATCTTTCCACAATCAGAGAACTGTGATTCATCACAAAAACTTCGATGCCGCCGATAATAGACCAGAAAATTTAGAATTCATGGGTAATAATGACCACTCTACTTATCACCGTTCATTAGTTGATAGAAACACCCATTGGCAATCTCTGGAATTTGAACAGAAAAGAAAGCAAGCCATAGCTGATAAAGCTCAAACCTCAGACGGACACAGGTATTACGCCGATCGCGGAACGAAAAATATCCTGAAGTATATGGAGAATAATCCCGAACACTTCAAAGAGTCTGTTGCAGGGAATGGCGAACGAGGAAAGCAGTATCTAATTAATTACAATCACAGTGAAAAGGGTAAAGCAAAGAGTAAAGAAATTGCTAATCGGCTATACACTTGTGAGACTTGTGGAGAGCCAATTAAAACTCCGATCGGACTTCACAATCACAGAAAAAATCAGCACGGCTACAACCACAAAGTAGTTGATGTTATTCCTTTAGTTGAAAAGCAAGATGTCTATTGCCTAACGGTTCCCGAATACGGCAACTTTGCTTTAACTGCGGGAGTCTTTGTTCACAACTGCGGGATGGCTGCGCTAAAAATGCCATTCAAGGCTCACAAATTAGAAGGCAAGCTCAAACAAATTCGCCTCGATATCGAAGCCGCAATTCCTGTCGGATTTGCGGAAAACAAAGAAGTCGAAAGAACAGTCAGCAACTGGCAAGAATGGCGCGAGTTTAAGGAACTTCATCAAGGCGTACAACACCAAGAAAGTAAAGCCCTCAAACAAATGGGTTCCCTCGGTGGCGGCAATCATTTTATTGAGGTTTGCGTTGATACCGAAGACTTTGTTTGGTTGATGTTGCACTCCGGTTCTCGTGGTATTGGAAATTTGCTCGCCCAACAACATATCAGCACTGCAAAAGATTTAGCTAGACTGGCAGAAATTAGTCTGCCTGACCAAGATTTAGCTTATTTTGTAGCGGGTACGCCGGAGTTTGCTGCTTATTGGCACGATTTGCAGTGGGCGCAAGATTATGCTCGTTTTAATCGTGATGTGATGATGAATCGGTTTAAGCACATTGTGGAAAAGCACGTTGCGGGCGGCAAACCTACTAAGCCATTGTTAAAGGTGAATTGCCATCACAATTATGCGGAAAAAGAGGTGCATTTTGGCGAAGATGTGTATGTGACTCGCAAGGGTGCTGTACGCGCAAATGTACAGGATTACGGGATTATTCCGGGTTCGATGGGGGCGAAGTCTTTCATTGTTAAGGGTAAAGGTAATGTGGAAAGTTACTGTTCTTGTTCTCACGGTGCGGGGCGGTTGATGTCTCGAACTCAAGCTAAAAATGTGTTTACTCTGGATGATTTTGTGCGGCAGACTGAGGGGGTTGAGTGTCGTAAAGATGAGCAGTTTTTAGATGAGATTCCGGGGGCTTATAAGCCGATCGAGGAGGTGATGAGTCAGCAGTCGGATTTGGTGGAAGTTGTGGCGACTTTGAAGCAGGTACTTTGTGTCAAGGGGTGAGAGGGAGAGTTTGGTACGATCGCCCGTTAGCGGAGCCCTCGAAGAGGAGCGCATTTCTGATGATACACTTATAGGCAGGAATCGATATAAATTCAAGCTTGAGGAAAATAGGCATGGTAAATATTGAATATCTGACCAACAAAGACGGAGAGGCGATCGCATCTTGAGGAGTAAGGTAAGCTACAAAGGTAGGTATTGAACTCGATTAACAAATTCTTCCAGTTCGCCAAGTTTAGTAATTATTTCCAAGTCGCGGATACAATCACCAATGGAAACGCGAGACTGACGAGCAAAGATCACACCAGAGAAGTTTATATCTTCAGCTTGACGACGTTTTGCTTCAATTAAAAAATCTTGGTCTTGTGAAAACATAACTCTCCCAAGCTCCATAGCTCGATCGAGTAAAATAGTATCTGGTGTACCAGCACGTCCATCTTCTTGAACAGTTAAAACATCTACATCTCGAAGACGTAAACCAACTGTAATAGCTGAATGGATGTGTTCATCCATATAAAGTGCTAGACTCATTTCAATAGCCTTTGAGCGCGTAGTCTAGCAGCAAAAGGAGATTCGCCAGCTTCAATTTCTGCCTGTTTAATATACTCTTCTCGTCGCTTGATTTCGGCATCGAGTTCTTGTTTACGATCCCAATAATAAGCTAAGGCAGAAAGAATTTGGCTCATAGTTAAGTAGCGATGATTGAGGTGTAATTCTGCTGGACTCCAACCATAAGCTATTTGAGCTTCGACTAATTCAACGACTTTCATCGTAGTTCCGGCTATGATGGGAACATTGTTTTCATTGAGTTCTATATATTTATAGTCGGTCTTTGTAAGTGTCATAGTTATTGCTTTAATTCAGAAGTTTGCTCAAAGTTTTTACAGGCTCGATTGTATGCGGTTTGATTTAGCATTGTTAGTCCCTCAGTCTATTAGTTTTATCCTATCGCATCTTGCAGCGAAGTTCTTACTCCCCAGGGTGATCGAGATTGATGAATTTCTTGCTATTGGTAGGCAAATACATCAACATTAATAGATTTCACAGGTTGTGATTCTCCATGTAACATTTGTCTGATTCGCTCTGTTGTTTCGCGGTTAAATGTAACTTCACCGCACCTGGAACATACTTGAGCGGGAATTTGTTCGACCAGATAGAATTTTCCATTGATTTGGAAAACTTCGTTGACTTGTTCTGTATGAGATTCGGTTGCACTGCAAACATGACATTGAAACATTGTTACCTCCGTTGTGAATAGTCAATCCATCGATCGGGCTCTGGCTCATAAATAGTAATAATTTTGGATGTTTCTGATTGTTGGCGTGAAACTTGGATGTGCAGAACTTTGCCCGATCGAGTAAATCCTAAGAGTAAGCAGCTTGGCGAATATTTATCCTCTGGGTAATCTTCAATGATTATAACATTTTCACCGACTTCTCTAATTTCCTGTTCGCTGATATTTCGTTCTACAGTACGCCTAAAAGCATGGCGGCTAAATTCAAATTGACCAGCTTGGAGTTGATGGCGAATTTCTTCTATTTTTTTCACATCAATTTTCGGTTATTACTTTAGTAATCAACACAAGTTCATCCGCCATGCGATCGCAACTGCATTTCTCACACAAGCCGCCATTATCGGCATCAAGGGAAATCTCGACGTGCAATCTGGTAAACCCATCCTGGATGTGATTCAGGGAATGATATTTCAGGGTATTGAGTTAATTGTCAAAACCCATCGCACCCAAAAGAGTATTAAGGAAAGCGATCGTTAAAAAAGATCGCATCACCCCAAATCCCGACTATTGATATCGCTTCGAGGCTACAAATTCGATCGCACAAACAACACCAAAAAGGGGAAATTGAACTCTTTTCAACTTCCCCCTCTTGACAAATATTCGACTTTCTGAGCTTTTTCTCTAGCAAGCCATCTGCTTCCACTCAATTTCTAGCAAGCGCAGCAGTCTTTCATCACCTTTGACTCTGGCTACTTGCTGTCTGCGATCGAGAATATTGCAGATATTCGCCCGGTGGACTGTCGCTACTTCCTCAGCTTTTGGATAGGATGGAGCCGCTGCGATCGCCATCGTTGCTGCGGTATCAACCGCTACGTCCTCTTCAATTTTCGGAGATGGTCGATCGCTCCTGTAGCCTACCCCACGGTACTGCAAATCCTGGGGGTGCTGAGGCATCGGAATATGTCTTGGATAACGATAGTTCCAGTTTTGACCCCGATATTTGCCCGCTACTTCGCCTTCCGTCATGTCAACTGTCGGAATGTCGTAGTCGTAGTTAGCACCGCGATAAGCGAGTTTCATATTTTTTGATCCTTATAGGTCGATAAAAAGGGTAGTCAGCTCTGGTTTGCTTTTTGCTATTCAAAAAAATCTTACTTTCTGTATTGTATTTTACCGTTTTCCTAAATAACCAGGAAAATTAACAAAACTTAATATTTAAGCTACCAAACCGCAAAAAAAAGCCCGCTGTAGCGGGCTCTAAGGGTTTGCTGGGGGTCGATCGACCCTCAGTCAATCAATAGGTGACTTCCTAGTGGTTTCGTTAAAATAGGAAGTTAGGGGTAACACAGCTCAGAGAAAAGCCTCTAGCCCACTGTTACTTGATCGGTTTGCACGCCCGTGGCGCCCTCTTCGGCAGAGGCGATCTTCACTAACTTGTCGAGAATTTCTTGACTGGGAACCTGGCCCTTGAGAACCACCGTACCGCTGAGTTGAGCCACCCATACGGAGTCAATATCAGCAACTTCGGAGTCTTCGTCAAAAGCTAAAGCAACTCGCTTTGCGAGCCCGCTTTCGTCAAAATTCCCGTCTGGACCTACCTTCGCAGGAGCGATCGATTGGGACTGTGCCGCTTGCTGTACTACTTGTGTCATCGGCTGAGCCTGGGGTTCAGGCTTTTCAAGTCCGAACAGTCTTTTGAACCAACCCATTGTAGATTCTCCTGAAAATACAGTTTTTTATAAGATAACTTTAGAATTACCAAAAACCAAAAAATTTGCTAAAACTCACCTTTGGACTGATTTTTTCGGTTTTTGAATTATGTTGATGTTGCTGTTTTATGTAGGGGACGACGATCGCTACGCCCTGAATACCAAGCGCGTGAGTCACTCTCCAAGTCTACCCCCCTCAATTTTGATAATATTTTTCCGCTTCCAACCAATTCAGTTTTAGCAAACTATCATCTCCCCATGTCAGCTTAGCAGTGGGTTTAATTACCTGAACACCCAAAGCGCGAATAATTTGGGCCGCCACAGCCTTGGCTAATAGTGGTGGTACAGAATTTCCGACTTGACGAAAACCGTGCCATTTGGTGACGTGAAATCTAAACCAGTCAGGATAAGAATGTAGTCGTGCTGCTTCCCTAACCGTAATGCACCTCGGCGCGATCGGGTGAATGGGCCTCGGCGAAGTATAAGCCCCTCTAGCCCTGTCTGTTCCTGCTCTGAGAGTGTTGCAAACTCCGTCGGGGTGCAGTTTGTAAAAACGGCTGATCGGCTCTTTTTCCCCGTGTTTTGCCGCCATAAACCTTTCGATACATTCCTGGGAATGTTTGGTGCGCCAACTAGAAGAGAGGATTTGTCTATCGTACTCGCGAGGGTAGGAATAATCATCATCGAAAGAATCAATGCCGCGCATGATACTCGCGTAGTTACTAGATTTTCCATACTCCGCCATTACCCAATCTCGGTACAGCAACTCGCTGTATAGTTCCACTTCTGGCAAATCTCCAATGGCCTCCATAACTGTTGGGACAAGAGGCAAATCAGGATTATTTTTACCTTTTCTTTTTCGATTGCTAGGCTCAATTTTCTGATTTAATTTGGGAAGTAAAGTAATCGGTGGAGGATATTGTGGTAATTCACAACCAGCCTTAGAACCCAGGAGAAACAATCTTTTTCGAGCTTGGGGAACTCCGTAGTGAGCGCTATTGAGAACTTGATAATTTTCTTCTACTTGATAGCCTGCTTCTATAAAGGAACTAATTAAAAGATGCAGAAGTTCCTTATGTTCTCCCGCCTTGATTCCCGGTACATTTTCCATGACAAAAAACTTGGGTTTTAGTTCCAAAACCAAGCGTTGAAAGTGAAAAATTAAAGAATTGCGCGGGTCATCTACATCGCGCTTACCCATCATTGAGAATCCTTGACAGGGCGAACCACTGATCACTACGTCTATCTGGCGCTTACCAATGGGAGAATTTTTCCGAATTTCCGCTCCGGTTAATAGTGCTACATCTTTACACAAAATAGAACACTTAGGGAAATTAAACTGGTGGGTAGCACAATGAATAGGGTCAATTTCCACAGAGGCAAGTACATCAAAACCTGCTTGTTCAAAACCCAGTGTCATGCCACCGGCACCTGCAAATAAATCAACAGCGATCGGTCGCTTTTTCCGATTGCTTGGCATAACCTTTTAGAACCAAATTTATGTTAATTTGCTACGTTTAATTTCAGATATTTCATAATTTCCGCAGCAGCGCGATCGCACACCCCCACGTCTCCCAAATGTTCCCGCATTTCCCGATAACCGTCCAAAGTCTGCTGTCGTCGATCGCCATTTTGCAGCAATTCCAGCCCGTGAAAGACTATATTTTCCGCAGTCGCCTCGTCTTGCAACAACTCAGGGACGATCGGCTTCATTTGCACCAAATTGGGCGGAGACATAAAAGGAATCGAAAATTTCAGCAAATACTGGGCAATAATCGCCGTAATTGGACTGACGCGATAGAGGACAACTTGGGGAACATCCAGCAAAGCCAACTCCAAATTAACAGTACCAGATTTAGCGATCGCCAGATCCGCAGCAGCCAAAACTTCCAGAGTTTGATTTTCTAGTAAAGTAGCGCGCAAACCAAAATCTGCAATAGCTGCTTCGATTTTGCTGCGGAAAGCAGATTGAGACAGAGGAATCCAGAAATGAACTGCCGGCAATTTAGCTTGAATAATTTGAGCAGCCTCAAATATGACAGGCATCAGGTACTTCAACTCTTGGCTTCTAGAGGCAGGAATTAGAGCCACTGGCACCTGTTCCGATGGAATTCCCAAAGTTTTGCGGGCAACTTCGCGACTGGGCGCAGCCTGGATTCTATCCACCAAAGGATGACCAACCCAACTGACTTGGGCACCTTTTTTTTCAAAATAAGTAGCTTCTTCGGGAAAAATGGCTAATATGCGATCGCAAATATTGACAATCAAAGAAGTATTGCGAGGAGAAATAGACCAAACCCACTCTTGAGGAGCAATATACCAAAGCACCGGCAACGAAGGCAAACAGCGGCGGATGTAGCTACCAATACCTAAATTTGGAGTTAAATAATCAATCAATACAACTACATCGGGCGGAGAATCTTTTAGGTATTGTTTAGCTTTTTTTTGAACTTGGATAGTTGGCCAAATATAGGGGACTGATTCTATAAGTCCCATGGAACCAATAGCCACAGTATCGGCTAAAATAGTAGCGCCAGCTTCCGCCATCCGCTGGCCGCCCAATCCGACAATCTCTAACTCTAAACCAGCGGTAGCTGCGTGACGTTTTATGGCACTAATTAACAAAGCCCCTTGCAAATCGCCCGAAACCTCACCAGTGCTAATAAAAATTTTCATATTCTGAATTTAAACAGGTGAGATGTTCGCTAATAACTCCGTAACAGCATCATAGGGCGATAGTCGCTTAGTTCATAGACTTATTCTACCTCATTCATTTTTTACCTGGAATCAAACCGCGTCTGGGTTTGGTGACAGACTCTTGCACAAATTTCCGCAGATGCTGCAAATGCTGATTTTCTGGTAATAAATCCAACTCTGCCAAAGCTTGATTCAGAGTATAGCCCGATCGGTATAAAATCCGAAAAGTCTTCTTCAAAAGTTCCAAATCTTCTGGTGTCAAACCAGCCCGTTGGAGACCAATTTTGTTAAGCGATCGCACTCTGGAAGGATTCCCCTCGATTAACATATAAGGAGGGACATCTCGATCGATTCTGCTCAATCCGCCCACCATAGACAGCCGGCCGATATGGACAAATTGGTGAACCCCCAAAACACCGCTCAATCGAGCCTGAGACTCTATTTTAACGTGTCCGGCCAAAGCCACGGCATTAGCTATAATTACTCGATCGGCGATCGAACAATTATGCCCAACGTGAACATAAGCCATCAATAGATTATGATTGCCGATGGTCGTGCTTTCTCCCGGTTGGGTAGCCCGATTAATAGTCACATATTCCCGAATTAAATTATCGTCCCCAATCTCCACCCTAGTTAGAGAACCCTGATATTTTAAATCTTGAGGTTCCAAACCAATAGCTGCGCCGGGAAAAATTTGATTACGAGCACCTATTTCTGTTAGCCCATCAATAATTGCATGAGCGCCAATCTTAGTTTGGGGTCCGATTTTCACTCTTTCCCCAATTACAGCATAAGCTCCCACTTCTACAGTAGAGTGAAGTTCAGCGCGGGGATGAATCACAGCAGTTGGGTGAATCAATGTCAGCATTTTTTATTAGTCAGTTGGCAGTTGGTAGTTGGCAGTTGGCAGTTGGCGGTTGGTAGTTGGCAGTTGGCAGTAGTAACAAATAACTAATAACCAATAACCAATAACTAATAACAAATAACTAATAACAAATTTAATCTACCATCGAAAACGTCAATTCTCCTGAACAAGCTTTTTGTCCGTCCACTTCAGCCATCGCCTGCATTTTGGCGAAGCGTCGGCGTTTTACCCACAACAATTCTACAGTCATCAGCAACCGATCGCCCGGTACAACCTGACGGCGGAACTTAACTTGATCGATGCCAGTAAACATCCACAATCCTTGCTCAACATCAGGCAATTGAGCCAGAACAATACCGCCCACTTGAGCCATCGCTTCCACAATTAAGACCCCCGGCATTACCGGTCTTCCTGGAAAATGCCCTTGAAAATGCGGTTCGTTGAAAGTGACATTTTTAATCCCTACAGCCCGCACTTCCGGCACGTAATCAATAATCTTGTCTACCAGTGCAAAAGGATAGCGGTGAGGCAACAATTGCTGAATTTCTTCCACAGTAAAAGTGGATTTAACGATCGCAGAATCCTGACCATTCTCGGTGAGAACAGATGCAGAATTAGTATGATTTGGGGTGTTAATTTCGTTAATTTCAGTGAACGTAGACATTAAATCGCGTGTTAGATGGTGAGTAGTAACGGAGATATTGAGCATGGATCAAGCTGGCAATCTCAGGGCTAAGCCAAGTTGGACGTGTAAATTGTGACTGGCTTTGTAAGCCAAGTAGTGAGCTGTTGGCCAAGTTCCCAGCAGACTGAGATCGCCTACTAAGTCTAGGATTTTATGGCGTACTGGTTCATTTGTAAATCTCAAGGGCGGGTTGAGCCAGCCGGAGCGATCACAAACTAAGGCGTTCTCTAGGCTACCACCTTTGATCAAACCTGCTTGTCGCAATTGGTCAACTTGGCGGGCCAGTCCAAAAGTCCGAGCCGGGGCGATCGCACTAGCAAAACTTTCTGCCTCTGGCGACCAACTGTACCATTGATTGCCGATCGCAGGTTCCTCAAAATCAATCCCGTAGCTAAACCGAGTTTCCGCAGCAGGCAAAGCAGCCACAAAAGCATCCCCATGACGCACCCAAACCGGATTCTCGACGGGTGAAAGTTGGGGGTTTTCTGGAGGATGCACCAATTCTTGGGCGACTAATCCAGCTTGGGCGATCGCCTCCACCCAAACCAGGGCAGAACCGTCCAGCAGAGGCACTTCCGGGCCATCAACTTCAATTCGAGCATTATCCACTCCCATGCCAGCCAAAGCCGCTAACAGATGCTCTACAGTACGAATTTGAGCATCACCTGTACCTGTCAGTTCTGTCGAAAGAGCAGTCTGAGATACGGCTTCAACTGTTGCAGGAATGATCGGAGCACCGGGCAAGTCAGTTCTGACAAAATAGCGGCCTTCCCCAAGGTTGGCGGGCGACACTCGGACGCGAGTCTGTTCGCCACTGTGCAAACCAACTCCCGACAGTTCAAATTCAGAGGCTAAGGTACTTTGAGTCATGAGTGATGGGAATGGGGAATGGGGAATGGGGAATGGGGAATGGGGAATTGGGCATTGGGCATTGGGAATTGGGCATTGGCATTCTACTCGTTACCAGGCTCTGCCTGGTAACGCCGATCGGTCGGCTCTGCCTCCATTTTCCCTTAGCAACGCGAGGCAGAGCCTCTAGACATCGGTTCCCAGGCAGAGCCGGGGAACCAGTTAAACTAATGACTACTGACTAATGACTACTGACTAATGACTAATTAGAATCTTTCCCCAATCCCAAAGTGAATTTGATTGTCACCACTGTCATTGATACCGTAATCGATCCGGATCGGACCTAACGGAGATTGAATCCGCACGCCGAGGCCGTAGCCATAGCCACTACCGGGTTTTCTCCTGATACCAGCCGGATCGCCGGGGACATCTTTACCCGTTCCCAAGTCTGTACCCGCGTCAATAAATAGGGCACCACCGATGAACGAAATAATCGGGAAACGGTACTCAACACTGGCTTCTAGGAAACTGCGACCAGCCCCCATGTCCCCTTCGTTGTATCCCCGGACAGAGTTAGCGCCGCCCAAGGCAAAGGCTTCGTAGGGAGGCAAATCTCCGAAGATGGTGCCGGCTTTAAAACTAAATGCCAAGGTTTGAGGGCCTGGGGTAAAGTTGGTGTACTTGACTGGGAGGTAAAAGCTGTAACTGGCTCGCAGGCGGTTGAGCAGGATGCTGCCGGAACCGACAGGAATTGACTGTTCTACCCCAAATCTGAGCAGGGAACCGCTGGTGGGGCGCAGGGGGTCGTTACGTCGATCGCGCACCACACCTGCTTGCAATGTTGTCAAGTCATCGGAACCGGTATTGCTAAAACTCAACAGATTGCCTAGTTCGTCCTTCGATTCCCGTCGGCCTTTGCGATCGGTAATGGCAATCCGCTGGTACTGCAAGCCCACAGAAGCCGTCCATTCAGAGTCGGCAAAAGGATTCCGCGACAGGGGACGGGTAAAGTTGATGGCGGCACCGGTGCGATTAATCCGGGGTCGATCGCCATTGGGTAGATACACTTCCTGGTCTCCACCGTCAAAAATCACGCTGATCGATCGTCTTCTAAACACATTAATCGTGTAAGAAGTCCGATAAGGATCGCCAGCAATCCAGGGGTCTGTAAAACTCACATCAAACAGATTTTGACGTTCCCCGATTTGTACCTCCGCCCCCAACTTCTGGTTCCTACCGCCCAAATTTTGCTGCTGGTAACTCACCGTACCGAACAAACCCGTAGCGGAACTCAAACCCGCACCCGCGGCGAGAGAACCAGTATTTTTCTCAATCACATTGACAATTACCCTTGCCTTACGGGGGTCAGCCGTTCCCGGTTCCAAAGCCAGCCGGACGTCTTCAAAAATCCCCAAACCAAACACCCTTCTCAAATCCCTTTCCGCCTTGGTGCGGTTGAATATATCTCCAGGTTTTTGTTCTACTTCGCGGGTAATCACATAGCGGCGGGTATTCCCACCAATGGGCTGACCAGTCGCATCCGTGGCTTCTCCTTCCTTGTTGAGGAAGCGAACATCAATGGATTCGATCTGACCTTCTGCCACTTGCAGCGTGACTGTCCCGTCATCTGCGACTTGGGGTGCTTCGGTAATTTGGCCCAAAACAAAGCCATTGTCTTGATACCAGGTATTAATTTTTTTGACTCCCTCCTCAAAGCGGCGGAGGTTGAGAGTCTTGCCGTACTGATCCCGGAAGCTTTCGTCCACAATGCTTTGGGGGAGCACTTGCTGACCGACGATGGTGACTCCTCGCAGCACTGGATTCGCCTGGACGATGAAGGTCACTCGCACGCCCAAAGGGGTGTCTTCCGGTACTGCACGCACATTTTTGAAAAAGCCTGTGGCAAAAATAGCGTTGATGTCTTGTTGCAGTTGGGTACGGTTGGTCGTCCGTCCCGGTTGAGTGGTGATGACTCGGTAAATCTCGCTTTGCAGGTCTCCAGTCACCCCGCTGACGAGCACTTCTGCCACTAGCACCTGGGGCTGGGCTGGCCCTGTGGGCGCAGGGGTTGGTCTTGGCTGGGGTGCGCCGGGGGGCAAAGCAGGAATTCTGTTAGGTTCTGGTGTGGCTGGGGCTGGCCTGGTCTGGGTCGGTCTGGCCGGGGCTGGTCTAGCTGGAATTTGGGCGTTTTCTATCCCCCCCGATTTCTCTGGTTTCACCTGGTCTACTGCGACTGAGGCTTGCGAAACCGCTGCTTGCGAGGGGGGGAGTTGGTTGGGTTCCTGTTTCGCCTCTGCCCCTTGATTTTGGCTGCTAGATGGGAGTCCGGGATTGGATTCTCCATCGGCTTTGGGGTCTAAGCTGGGAGTCGCCATGGGGGGCGACGGTTCTGTGAGTCGGTTTGGGGGTTCGTGGTCGTTTTCTCCCCTCCCAGGGGCGGCCGCCACTATTTTGAGGGCTTCTATTTTAGTGGCTTTGGCCACAGCCCGGTTTTGAGGAGGATTTTCTGTTAATTCTCCCTGGTTTCGATCGGGCGATTCGATCGCCTCCACGGGAGGAATGGCGGCCGATATTTTCTCTGTAGATTCAGAGTAGGATGTTTGGCCGGAAGCAGAATTTGAGAGTCCGAATGTTGCTGAGACAGTTAAAACTGCCACCAATACAGCAGATAAACGCATTTTTGTTCACTTGTTTGGAATCCACACACCACATTAGTCATCAGTCATTAGTCCTTCGTCATTAGTCCTTCGTCATTGAGTCGGTTGAATTTGCAGGCCTCCCACTAACTGATGACTGTTGACTGTTGATTGCTGACATGGAAGAAAGATGACAAACTGTGCAATTTTAGCGCATTGCCAAGGCCTCTAGACTTTCTGAGCCAGAACCCGCTGGAGAACTTGCTGGTAAGCGCTTTCCACTGAACCCAAGTCGCGCCGGAATCGGTCTTTGTCCATCACACGGGCATCGGGATCGGTTTCTGCGTTGTCCCAAAGTCGGCAAGTATCGGGACTGATTTCGTCGGCAAGGATCAGGTTTTGATGTTGGTCTATACCGAATTCCAGTTTGAAGTCTACCAGGGTGATGCCACACTGGCTGAAAAATTCTTTGAGAATTTCGTTGATTTCTCTGGCGGCGCGATCGAGTTGGTCTACTTGTTCTGGGCTGGCTAGCTGCATCAGCAGCAGTCTGTCCCGTGTCAGCAGCGGGTCTCCCAAATCGTCGTTTTTGTAATAAAACTCTACTAATGGGGGATTGACAATTGTGCCGATCGCCAATCCTGTTTGTTTGCACAGACTACCGGCCGCGATGTTTCTGACTACGACTTCTAAGGGTAAGATTTGGACGCGGCAAACTCGCATCTGGTTGGGGGCTGGCGTGTCGATGAAGTGGGTGGGAATGCCTTTGGCTTCTAGCATCCGAAACAGGTGGGCGGATATGGCATTGTTGATTTCGCCTTTGCCGATGATGCTACCCCGTTTCTGGGCGTTAAAGGCTGTGGCGTCGTCTTTGAAGTAAGTCAGCAAAATTTCGCTGTCTTCGGTGGAATAGAGGATTTTGGCTTTGCCTTCGTAGAGTTTGCGATCGGCTGACATGGCGATGAATAATTTAGATGAGTTTTAGATTTTACATCATCTGCGCCTAATCACTTACGAGCTCGTTTCCGATAGCAGTTGATATGAATCATCCATTTGGCAGATTACACCCGCCGATAGATGCGATCGGGGACTGACCCATGATTTGATTTCGATCGCACGGATTCTGGCCTACCGCGCGACACAATACAGAAAGCACAGGGTACAATTAAATTCATCTCTCGCACATACTGCACACAAAAAAACTATAAAAAGGCTGATTTATGGAAAAAAAAATTAATATTCTCTTGGTTGAAGATGATGAGGTTGATGTGATGAATGTCCGCCGTGCCTTCAAAAAAAATAACATCCCTAACCCTCTTTATATAGCTGGGAATGGATTAGAGGCTCTTGCTATTTTGCGCGGACAAGCTAAAATAGATCCTGTAATGCCTCAAGCCCGCCGATTGATTTTGTTAGACTTGAATATGCCGAGAATGAACGGGATTGAATTTTTGCGAGAATTGCGACTCGATACAAAATTGAGGTCGATTCCTGTGATCGTACTCACAACTTCCAATGAAGATAGAGATAAGGTAGAAGCTTATAATTTAAATGTGGCTGGTTATATTCTTAAACCAGTCACTTTTTCTAATTTTGTGGATGTTATGTCTACGCTGAACAAATACTGGATGTTAAACGAGATACCATAAATAAATTAATGAAAAAACATACCATTTCTCAGTAACATTAGGTGCTCTAGGAGCTAGTGCCTAAAGCCTAGGGCATACTTCATTTTCTTGATAACTGCTATATAAATTTTATATTTTAGATTGACATTTTAAATTATTATTTACCAGGCAGTCATTTCTGAGTAATCCACAATGGAGTTGCTATGAAAACAGGGATCAAAATTCTGATAGTTGATGACGATGAAGTCGATCGGATGAAAGTGAGGCGATCGCTCAAATCTGCCGGGATTGTGGTGGAAATTTCGGAAGCAGAAAATTGCGCCTCAGCCCTAGAAAAATTATCGATCGACCAAAATGATATCGCGGCTGCCAGACTCTCTAAACAGGAGCAATCTCAAAACCAGATGGAGGTTGAGAATACAGAAAATTCCCTGTTTTCCAATCAGATATTTGACTGTAAATTTGACTGTGTATTCCTCGACTACCGATTGCCAGATGGAGACGCACTGACGTTGGTAGAAGATATTAGGGTAGTGGGTTTCAAAGTTCCCTTAATTGTGCTTACAGGTCAAGGTGATGAACAAATTGCTGTGAAATTGATGAAGGCAGGAGCTTCTGATTATATCGTTAAAGGCAAGCTGTCTTCAGATAGTTTATCCCACAGTTTGTACAATGCGCTTCGGGTTTATCGCGCCGAATCTCATGCGTTTCATAGCAATCAAAAACTCAAGGAAAGTGAAGAACGCTACAGGTTAGTTTTAGATGGAGTTAACGATGGAATTTGGGATTGGGATTTAACTAAAAATGAAGTTTATTGGAACGATCGCCTTTTGGAGATGATCGGTTTGGGGCGATCGCAATTTGGTCATACCATGGAAGCTCTATACACGCGACTTCACCCGGAAGACAAAGAAGATATTATCCAGGCGATCGAAGCTCACTTGGAAGCAGAAATAGACTATAACGTACAATTTCGCCTGCTGCACTCCAACGGTGCTTACCGTTACTGCACTTCCCAAGGAAAAGCTCAACGGAATTCCCAAGGAAAAGCAGTGCGGATGGCTGGCATGATTAGCGACATTACCGATCGCAAAAACGCAGAAGATGCTCTAGAAAGAGAACGGCAGCAACTGAGACAAATTATTACTTGCGTGCCTGTAGCAATGGCGATGTTCGATACAGAAATGCGCTATTTAGCTCACTCTGACAGATGGCTGACTCAATTTAATTTAAACTTACCATCCCTGAGTACATTAAGCCATTACAACTTGTTTCCCGATATCCCCGATGGGTGGAAAATGTTGTATCAACAAGTGCTAACAGGCGAAATAGTTTCTCGTAGCGAAGATGCTTGGGAACGAGCCGATGGCTCTATTTTAATCCT
Source organism: Microcoleus sp. CAWBG640 (assembly GCF_020883015.1). Lineage (NCBI taxonomy): Bacteria > Bacillati > Cyanobacteriota > Cyanophyceae > Oscillatoriales > Microcoleaceae > Microcoleus > Microcoleus sp. CAWBG640. The sequence goes on along the minus strand of NZ_JAHRFC010000042.1, from coordinate 10,723 downwards.
GCGTTGGGCCGCCCACCCTTGGTATAATGCCGATGGCAAAGTCGGGGGAATGGTGATGGTTGCTGACAAGATTAATGAGTTGGTGGAAGCGCGAGAAACTGCTCTGAAAGCCAGCTTGATTAAGTCGCAATTCTTGGCAAATATGAGTCATGAAATTCGCACTCCCATGAATGGAGTTTTGGGGATGGCTGAATTGTTGGTACGCGATCCCCTGGAACCAAAACAGCGAGAGCGCGCTCAAACTATTTACCACAGTGCAGAACATTTGCTGATGGTAATTAATGACATCCTCGACTTCTCTAAAATAGAAGCGGGAGAAATGCGGTTGGCAAAAGAAAATTTCGATTTGGATAACTGCCTGGAATCCGTGATAGAAATGGTGGCATCTTTAGTCGAGGAAAAAGGTATTGAATTCAATATTGTAGTTGAAAGTTCAGTACCTAGAAAATTGGTGGGAGACTCTAGCCGATTGAAGCAAATATTGCTTAATTTGACCGGAAATGCAATTAAATTCACCGATCGCGGTCAAATTTTAATTTATGTAAACGTTAAACGCGATAAACAAAATAAAGATCATCGGCAAGGAGATAAATTATTATTTTCAGTGCGGGATACTGGCATTGGAATTTCGCCAGAAGGGCAGACAAAGCTGTTTCAATCTTTTTCTCAAGTAGACAGTTCGGCGGCTAGACAATATGGTGGCACGGGTTTGGGTTTGGCTATTTGCAAGCAGTTAGTGGATAGGATGGAAGGTGAAATGGGGGTGCGGAGTTCCATCGGTAGTGGTTCGACTTTTTGGTTTTCTATACCTTTGGAAAAACAGTTGCAAGCAGAGCCAACTCATCCTGAACTTGTTGGTAAAAAGCTGTTAGTAGTCTCTGGAAGCGCTTTGATGAGAGCCGCAGTACGAGCCTTTGCTCAAACTTGGGGAGCTCGCTGCGATGAAGCAGAAACTGCTGCTGCTGCTTTGACTTGGTTAAAAAGTGCCAATAGCCGGATGTCTTCGCAGTCGGAAGCGGGAGAAAACTGTTGCGATGTGGTGCTTGTAGATTTACAAATGCCGGATTTGGAGGCGGAGGAATTTGTTGCCCAAGTGCGATCGCTCTCGGCAATTGGACCGTTAATCGCGATCGCATCTTTGGGCGAACAACCCAAAGCTGAAGCGCTTTGCGATCGAGGTTTTAGCGGCTATTTAATTAAGCCTGTCAGGGCTTCTCTGCTGCTGCCGGCTCTGCTGTGGGCAGTGAATGGTAGAGGAGAATTTGGGAGCACTTTTGCAACTAATAGTTGCGATTTGCCTGTGGTGAATTCTCAATTTTTTACTTCCACTAATTCCCCCTCATCTCTCAAGATTTTGCTAGCGGAAGACCACCAGATAAACCAACAAGTTATTGTTGCACAATTGGCGGTTTTAGGCTATCAGGCTGACTGCGCTAGTAATGGGAAAGAAGCACTGGAGTTGCTGGCTGCTAACAGCTACGATTTGGTACTGATGGATTGTCAAATGCCCATACTGGATGGTTATGAAACAACCCAAAAATTGCGGGAACAAGAAAAGGGCGATCGACACACTTTTGTGATTGCTTTAACTGCTCATGCCATGCCGGGAGAACGAGAAAAGTGTCTGGCGATCGGCATGGATGATTACCTCAGCAAACCAGTAGATTTGGCTGCTTTAGCGGCTGCTATCAACACTTATGAAGTAGAAACAAATCTCTCGAAAAATAACAATATCGATCGCAAAAACAACGATAATTCAACCACAATATTTACCAACCCATTGCCAAAACAGCTAGTTTCTGCTGTATCGCCAGAACAGCAAATCGCAATTCAAACTTGGGAACATGGAGACTGTGACGGACTGTTTGACAAGCAAAGATTGGAGCAACTTGGACGAGTTAATATTAAATTGCCTCAGCGAATTTTGCAATCATTTGTGGAAAATGTAAAAGTAGATTTAGAGTCTGCCCAAAATGCCGTCCTAGCTAAAGATTGGCAGGTTGTGGAATATCAAGCTCACCGTATTAAAGGAAGTTCTGCCAATGTGGGAGTTACCTTGATGTCTGATTTAGCAGCACAATTAGAGCTTCATGCTCGCAGTTTTCAATCTCAGCAACCAAATGTCAAATGGGAAAAAAATGATGGTATTGATAACATCCTAGGGAGTTTGTCAAATTACTTATTACGAGTTCAGCAATTTATAGAAAGTATCATGTTAAAAGGAGATGAAATTTAAAGCTTCTCAAACTCTATCTCAAACTCTAATTTATCCAGAAATTTGATGAAGTTGGTATACAATAGGCTCAAAATTAAGCAATGGCATTAATTTTAGCTATGACTTATGAATCCGAACTCAACATTATTTCCCCGATCGCACCCTTAGAAAATAATCCCGAATTACTGACACCTCTACCTCTCATGGCTTTTTATCGGGAATTGTTGCTGCATCAAGAGCAGGTAGAGCCTGGTAATCAAGAAAATCAGGTGATTCTGGGTAACGAGGGAGTTGGGGTGGAGTTTCTGGTGGAAGAAGTGACTCGCTGTTGTCAGAAAAGCCCAGTTGGGAAAAAATTACCCACGGCTTTTTATGTTCATGTTTCGGCTTTAGCAGCACTCCATCCTGTTGTGAGAATTTATGAAAAATGTGCCCGACAAAATCTCCCAAATATTATTGATGAAGCAACTGTAATTAAATTTCAGCTTCGTCAACCGAAAATTTCTTATCTTTTTTACCCAGATTTTGATACGGATGCTCACCCGGCTTTACAAAAAAGTATCCAAATTAATCTGGAAACCGGAGAAGTTAAATGTATGGACTACAGCGCTAGTGAAAATCCACCAGTTTTGCACCGTAAAGAAACTTTTGTGACGGCGGATTATCCCCATTATCAGAAGTTTGCTCAACTGACTAAATCCGAAGAAAAATGGGGACTCCTTGACAATACTAGCGTTATTGGAACTCGCGAAGGTTGGCTGAAATATTTGGGCTATTGCGGTGTGAAAATTCAAGATCATGCTGTGGTTGAACGTGAGAAAGAGGAGAATAGTCAGTTATCAATGCCGAAGATTGAGCGACACAAGGCTGCGATGCTGCGAAATTCTCTTTCTAAACCTGTGCGTTTGGTTTTAGAATCTGATTTATTTATTGATGGCGATACTTTTTTTGATTATGGTTGTGGTTACGGTGGGGATATTAAACATATTACTGAAGAAGGTTATGCTGCTTCGGGATGGGACCCTTATTATCAACCAGATACTGTGCTAGTTCAGGCAGATATTGTGAATATTGGTTATGTAATTAATGTCATTGAGTCTTTGGGGGAACGGCGAGAAGCTTTGCTGAATGCTTGGGAATTGACTAAAAAAATATTGGTGGTGGCGGCTCAGGTATTAATTGATGATACGGATAGAGGTCAAATTGCTTATGGGGATGGGGTGATTACTTCTCGCAATACTTTTCAGAAGTATTATGAACAGGAAGAGTTGAAAATTTATATCGATCAAGTTTTGAATGTTGATGCAATTCCTGTGGCTTTGGGGATTTATTTTGTGTTTCGGGATGTTGCTACAGGTGAAGGTTTTCGGGCTTCTCGGTTTCGATCGCACTTATTGACACCTAGAGTGCGATCGCAAGTGAAGCGTTTTGAAGATTACGCCGATATTCTGGCTCCTTTGATGGCTTTTGTGAGCGATCGCGGCCGCCTTCCCGTCAAAGGCGAATTAGCTTCAGAAGCGGCGATTAAGGGGGAATTTCACAGTTTTAATCGGGCTTGGAGGGTGATTTTGCAAGCTACGGATGCGGATGATTGGGAGACAATCGCCGACAAACGCCGCCAGGATTTGTTAGTATATCTCGCTCTCAACGGTTTGGGCGATCGACCTTCTCTTCGTCAACTCCCCGCTCAAATTCGTAACGACATCAAAGGTTTATTTGATAATTATCAAAAAGCTTGCATTTTGGCAGATTTAATGCTATATAGTTTGGGGAAAAGTGAGATTATTGGTGATTGTTGCGAAGATAGTGCGATCGGCTACAAACAACCAGGTTCCCTTTCAGTTCACGTCTCTGCATTAGCAGAACTAGACCCTTTATTGCGACTTTATGAAGGCTTAGCTAACCGTACCATTGGTCGGTTGGACGGTGCTACAATTATCAAATTTTACGCTGACAAACCTCAGATTTCCTATTTATTTTATCCGGATTTTGATGCTAATCCCCATCCCGCATTGCACACTGTCATGCACATAGATTTACGCGACCTTTCGGTAAAATATCAGAAATTTTATAATTTATCTAACCCGCCTATTTTAGTGAGAAAAGAAGCCTTTGTCACTCCTAATTATCCCCATTACGCCAAGTTCGATAAACTGACTCGCCAAGAACAAAAATTAGGCATTCTGGATAGTTGCTTAGTTCAGAAGCATCAGGAATGGCAGAAGTGTTTGGAGGAAAATTGTGTAAAAATTAAGGGTCATAGCTTGTTTTGGCGATCGAATGCTGACCCAGAAAAGTTGAAAATGTTGCAAAAAGCTGCCTCGCAACGTCACTCATCCAAAGTTGATGTGGATGGGGGAAAGATGGAAGGAACCACAGAGGACGCAGAGAGCACAGAGGATGGGAAAGAAGAGAGAGAATGATTGATATCAATTCCGGTGGTACTGAAATTGATATCATATAAAATCCTCTCTTCTCTTCCTTCGCGTCCTACCCTACGGGAACCCCTGCGGGGAACGCGCCTTCGCGGTTAAATCATTCCGATACAACCGAAATTGATATCACTGGCGTCTTAACAGCCTTGGAGGTTGCCATATTAATGCAAAAAGTGGCGCACGTCGGTGAAAACCATTGTGATTCCGAGTTGGTTGGCGCAGTCGATCGAATCTCGATCGCGCATACTTCCTCCCGGTTGGACGATCGCACTTATTCCCGCAGCCGCCGCCGTTTTTACCGAATCATCGAAGGGGAAGAAACCATCGCTAGCTAAAACTGCTCCTTTAGCTTGTTCTCCCGCTTGTTCTAAAGCTAGTTTCACCGAACCGACACGATTCATTTGTCCCGCACCAACACCGATTGTCGTGCAATTTCGCGTCACCACGATCGCATTTGATTTAACGTGTTTGGCGACTTTCCAAGCAAACAGCAATTCTGCTAACTCTGGTGCTGTCGGCTGTTTCTCAGTAACTACGCGCCATTTACTCGTATTTTCTACTACATTATCGGAGTCTTGCACCAGCAAACCACCAGCAATTATTTTAACAGTTTGCGGAGGTCCTTGGGTCAAGTCTGGCAAAATTAACACTCGCACTTTTGCCTTTTTCTTGATAATTTCTTCGGCTTCCGGTTCGCATCCAGGAGCGACAACACATTCTAAAAATGTCTGAGTTAATGCTGTGGCTGTAGCTGCATCTATCGGGCGATTTAGTGCCACAATGCCACCAAAAGCCGATACTGAATCCGTGTCAAATGCTTTTTGATAAGCTTCAGAAATAGTGGTTCCCAAGGCTGTACCACAGGGATTTGTATGTTTGAGAATGGCCGCCGCTGGACTGTTGGGAAATTCGACAATTAGTCTCCTTGCTGCTTCTAAATCTACTAGGTTATTGTAGCTTAATTCTTTACCTTGTAGGATAGTGCTAGTAGTCCAGCCTGTGGGTGTAATTCCGCTTTGATACCAGCTTGCGGCTTGGTGGGGATTTTCGCCATAGCGCAGAGTTTGCAGCTCTTTTCCTGAAACATTAAACTCGGTGATTGGCGAGGAATTTTCAGGGGATTGACTGCTGAAATAAGCGGCGATCGCGCTGTCGTAGTTGGCTGTATGTTTAAAGGTTTCTAGGGCGCATTTTTGCCTAAATTCTAAGGAAGCTGCGCCTCCGTTTTGGCGCAGTTCTTCTAAATAAGTATTGTACTGGTCTGGATTGCACAAAACTGTGAGATGAGCGTGGTTTTTTGCCGATGCTCTCAGCATGGCTGGTCCGCCGATATCTATCTGCTCAATGGCCTCTGCTAGGGTAACTCCATCCTTGGCAATTGTCTGTTCAAATGGATACAGATTGACAACCACTAAATCAATGGGGCGAATCTGATTTTCGGTTAAATCTGTGAGGTCTTCTGATACATCCCTACGTGCTAAAATACCGCCGTGGATGCGTGGGTGGAGGGTTTTGACTCGCCCTCCCAAAATTTCGGGAGAACCGGTATATTCTGCAACTTTGGTGACGGGGATTCCTGCTGCTTTGAGAGCCGCTGCTGTTCCGCCGCTGCTGATTATGTCAAATTCAAATTCTGCTACTAAAGTCCGTGCTAACTCAATTAGCCCGGTTTTGTTGGAGACGCTCAGAAGTGCTAGACGTGCCATTGGTTTGAAGTTGCGATCGCAAAAATAGACAGGTTACATTCTAGATCAACTTTGGCTGCATCGCTAGAATTTAATCATTACCAATTTCTGATTATTTTTTATTTTTATCTTGTAAAGCTGAGCTTGCTCATCTTTCTACTTATCTTCATAAGATCTTCATAAAACTATATTAATTTATGTTGAGTAGTTTTTTGAATAGTCTGGAAAATAGCTAATGAGTGATGATAGATAATGAGCACACCGTCAAAGTTAAAATTTCACCTTAATTTTATTTAATAATAATTTTAGATGATTACTCGAATCCGTGTGTTAGCATCTATGTTACATTGTTGTACTTATCAAGAATATTGAGCAGCAAGCAATGTCAAAAGCTTAATTTAGTTTAAAAAATGAGAGGTATTAAAGATGTTTTCTAAAGATATAGAACAAGGAAATCCAAGCAATAACGTTGCCATTTTATCAAACACAGTACCTAAAAATAGCGACTTGACTTCCCAATATTTACTTTCAAAAAGTGTAGGAAATACTTCAGTATCTAGTCAAATGTCAGAAGCTTATAGTTTTAATTTGTGCGAGTTGCAGCAGATGGAAAAAGCAATGGAACAATTAAAGCAAGATTTAAAAGCTAGTGAATCTAGGTTTAGGAATGCGATCGAAAAAAATGCAGATGGCATGGCAATTGTCAATAAACGAGGACTTGTTGCCTTTGTCAACCCATCAGCAGAAGCACTGTTTAACTGCAAGGCGGAGGAACTTTTAGGGAAAGAGTTTTTTGGTGTTTTGGTAGTAGAAGGTTCTGCGTGCGATATTGAGATGGAGGCAGATATTATTCCCCAAGTTGGAAATACAGATCGCACAGGAATGCGTGTCGTGCAGACAGAAGTGAAAGCTATTCGCAAGGACAAAGAAAATGCTGTGGTAGAAATGCGGGTGGTGGAAACGGAATGGGAAGGGGAAATGGCTTATTTGGCTACGTTGCGGGATATTACCGATCGCAAACGCACACAAGAAATCCTCTGGTTGTACGATCGGGCTATGGCGGCTACTAGCACCGGCATTGTGATTTCTGACGCGACTAAACCCGAACATCCAATAGTATATTGCAATCCCGCATTTGAAAGCATCACAGGCTATCAACGGCAGGAAATCCTGGGCAAAAACTGCCGTTTTTTGCAGGGAATTGATACCGATCCAGCAGCCTTAGAAATAATTCGCCAAGCCTTACAAACCCAAAGTGAATGTCAAGTAATTTTAAAAAATTATCGGAAAGATGGAACGGCTTTTTGGAATGCTTTGTCCATATCTCCAGTGCGCGATCGCACTGGGAAACTAACTCATTTTATTGGTGTGCAAAGAGACATCACAGAACGCAAAAAAGTCGAAGAAAATTTGCATATTTCTGAAGCACAAAGTAGAGAACAAGCTACTAAATTAGCCGCCGCACTTCAGGAACTAAAAGAAACTCACACCCAATTAGTACAAAGCGAAAAAATGTCGAGTTTGGGATTGCTCATTGCTGGTGTCGCCCACGAAATAAATAACCCCATCAGCTTCATTTCATGCAATCTCGGTCATCTGAATAACTATACTCAAGACTTGCTACACATTCTCGAACTTTACCAGCAGCAATATCCCGAACCCGCAGCAGAAATTCAAGCAGAAGCAGAGGCGATTGAACTTGATTTTATAGCTGAAGACTTACCGCAAATACTATCTTCCATGAATGTGGGAGTTGAGCGCATTTCCCAAATTGTCCAATCCCTGCGAAACTTCTCGCGAAACGACAATTCAGAAATGAAACCGATTAATCTTCATGAAGGAATTGACAGCACGCTGTTAATTCTCAATCACCGCTTGAAAGGAAAAGGAGAAATACCACCGATTCAAATCATCAAAGAATACGGAGATTTACCCGCTGTCGAATGTTTTTCGGGACCAATCAACCAAGTATTCATGAATATTCTCAGTAATGCGATCGATGCATTAGATGATTGGAATCAACAGCGAGGATTAGCAGAAAGCCGAGGCAATCCCAGCCAGATTAAGATTAGCACAAAATTGAGGGATACCGTTGGCGATCGCTTCCCTGCACCCAATTTTGCAGAAATCACCATTACCGACAGTGGCCCAGGAATGAGCGAAGAAGTCAAACAGCACATATTTGATAGCTTTTTTACTACAAAACCCATTGGGAAAGGCACGGGCATGGGTTTGTCAATTAGCCATCAAATAGTAGTAGAAAAACACCAAGGAGAATTAGATTGTATTTCCGAGTTAGGGAAAGGAACAACCTTTATTATCAGCATTCCCATTAAACAATAAATCAAGCAAGACCAAAAACAATTACGATGGTCAAAGTGGTTTTTACTCAGGAGTTTAGTCCTGAGTAATTCAACACCGAGAGAGAGGACGAAAGTCCTCACTACAAATAGCAGGAATCACAACTTATATTAATTCCGGTTGTATCGGAATTATTAAACCACAGAGGACACAGAGGACACAGAGAAAGAGAAGAGAGAAATAATAATTCCGATGTCAACGGATTTGATATTAAAACACCTCAACACCATCCAAATTCTTCACAGTTTCCACCTTAGCCCTCGCCGCCTCTCCGCAACTTTTAGGAGTGGGAAACATCTTTCCCGGATTCGCCAAACCCTTCGGATTAAACACCTCGCGTACCCACTGCATTGTCTCCAAATCTACCTCCGAAAACATATCCGGCATAAAACACTTTTTATCAGCACCAATACCGTGTTCTCCCGAAAGACTACCTCCGACTTTCACACAAAGTTTCAGAATTTCTCCGCCCAATTCCTCCACCTTTTCCAGCGCTCCTTCCACGGAATTATCGTACAGAATCAGCGGGTGTAAATTCCCATCTCCCGCATGAAAAACATTCGCAATCCGGTAGCCGTATTTTTCACTTAAACCCTCAATTTCCTTGAGAACAAATGCCATTTGTGTGCGGGGAATTACACCATCTTGTACATAATAATCAGGACTCAAATGACCTGCGGCGGCAAAGGCAGCTTTCCGTCCTTTCCAAATTTTTATCCGGGTTTCTGGGTCATGGGCTGTGGTGATTTCCCGCGCTCCATTCTGCTTGCAAATATCAGTAATTCGCTGTTTATTTGCTGCAACTTCTACCTCTAAACCATCGATTTCTACTAACAAAATTGCCGCCGCGTCACGGGGGTAGCAGCCTGTAGCTACAACATCTTCTACAGCATTGATGCTGATGTTATCCATGATTTCCATACCACCCGGAATAATCCCAGCGCTGATAATATCTGAAACCGATTCTCCCGCGGCTTCAATACTGGAAAAATCAGCCAGAAGAACGCAAATAGATTCCGGGGCTTTCAGAATTCTCAAAGTAACTTCTGTGGCTATACCCAAAGTGCCTTCGGAACCGACAAATACACCAGTTAAATCATAACCGGGCATCTCAGGAATTTCGCCGCCCACATCCACAATGGAACCATCGGGGAGTACCAATTTTAATCCTAAAACGTGATTAGTTGTGACTCCGTATTTGAGGCAATGAACGCCACCGGAATTTTCGGCAACGTTGCCGCCAACGGAGCAAACTATTTGACTAGAAGGGTCTGGTGCATAGTAGAAACCGGCACCGCTCACTGCTTGAGTTACCCAGTTATTAATTACTCCTGGTTGTACGACTACTTGCTGATTTTCTAAGTCTACTTTCAGGATTTTTCGCATCAGCGCGGTGACAATTAACACGCAGTTTTCGACTGGTAAAGCACCGCCAGAAAGCCCCGTACCAGCACCTCTGGCTACCCAGGGAATTGAGTGGCGATCGCATATTTTGACCACCTTTGCCACTTCCTCCGTAGTTCGCGGCAATACCGCCAAGGCCGGTCGCTGGCGGTAGCTAGCGAGTCCGTCGCACTCATAAACCAGCAATTCTTCCCGGCGCTTGACAACGCCGTTTTTGCCCAGTATAGCCTCAAATTCTTGAATAACGGGTTTCCAGTTGCGTTCTGTTCGTTCTGTTTCTATGGCGATCATTAGTGATTATAAAATTAGGTAGCTCTCTATCATATTGTGGCAAATTTTAGGAGTTTTGTGCAAATATAGCAGTTGCCCGTGTTCCTAGATAGTCACAGCCACTGGCCGCCACGAAAACGCCAGTAGGGAAACAAAATCCGCATTAATGTTTGGGAAGCCAAATAAATCGCTAGCCAGACAAAACTGTAGTGCAAACCAAAAGCACCCAATTCCAAATCCTGCGGAGGTATGCCCGGTAAACCGACAATTTTGAGTAAAAATAACACAAAAATTGCTTCCCAAATTCCCGCCAGCAATTGAAAAGCACCAGGCCAATCTCGGTCCCAACGGAA
>NZ_JAHRFC010000041.1:26774-55149 GCF_020883015.1 Microcoleus sp. CAWBG640 | reverse complement strand
CAGGTACATTCAAAACCCAAGTCAACTAGCTTGAAGTAAGGCTTGAGCCGTGTGAGTGCGAAAGTCTCATGCACGGTTCTTAGGGGAGGGGAGAGTGGCGACGCTTAAACCTTACCCGACACCCTTCATCGGGCTGTTAAGAAGCCCACATCATAATCTGTACTCAGATTTGATGTGGGAGTATGTCACGAAGCGTTAAAGTTCATACCTTGAAGTACGATGCCCGCCCCAAGCTCTATAACTCCGCAGTTAAACAGGCAAGGATTTGTAAAGCCAGTGCTGTGGAGAAAGTACCGCCTAATAACTATGCCGAGGCAACCTTCACTAATTAGGAACAGAGGTTGTGCGGTTTTGGGGTCTACCCTTCGCCCTCTCTAAAATCTTTTAATTCGATGGAAATTTCCCAATTTCCTATTCCCCATTTACCTATCCCTTCCTCATGAAAACAATATTTGACGCTTTTATCTCTTACGGACGAGCAGATAGTCTAGGTTTCGGCAGAAAGTTATACGAGCAATTGCGAGAACAAGGGTTGAATATTTGGTTCGACCAAAACGATATTCCCCTGGGAGTCGATTTCCAAAATCAAATTGACGACGGCATCGAGAAAGCGGACAACTTCTTATTTATCATTGCGCCGCATTCGATCAATTCACCCTATTGCGGTAAAGAAATCGAACTGGCGATTCGGCGCAACAAACGGATAATTCCCTTACTGCACGTCGAACAGATCGATCGCAACATTTGGCAGCAGCGAAAACCCCAGGGAACCGACGAAGAATGGGAAGCCTACAAAGCCAAAGGATTGCATTCGAGTTTTAACAATATGCACCAGGCGATCGGCAAAATTAACTGGGTGTATTTTCGCGAGGGAATCGATGATTTTGATAAATCTTTAGCCGGGTTGATAGAGTTACTAAACCGCCACGCCGAGTATGTAAAACAGCACACGCAATTTTTAGCCAAAGCCTTGGAGTGGGAACGGCAGCAAAAACAAAATCGATGGCTGTTAGTTGGGGACGAGAAAAAGCAAGCCGAAGCTTGGCTGAAAATTAGATGTAAAGAAGAACAACAACCTTGCGTTCCGACGGACTTGCACTGCGAATATATTACCGAAAGCATCAAGAATGGCAACAACTTGATGACTCACGTGTTTATCTCCTATTCCGATATGGATCGGGAAACGATGGAGAAAATTCGCAGCAGTCTGAGGCGAGAAAGTTTGACTGTTTGGACGAATAAAACCGATATTCAAACCGGAGAAGATTTTCAGAGTGCGATTGATCGGGGAATCGAACAAACCGATAACTTGGTCTATCTGCTCTCGCCCGACTCTGTACAATCCGAGTACGTTCGGAAAGAAATAGACTATGCCGTATCGCTCCAGAAACGAATTATCCCCGTTCTAGTGCGGGAAACTTCAGCAGACGAAATCCCCAAAGCATTGCAGGGCGTGCAGTATATCGACCTCACCGACAACGTAAAAGAAGACGATTACTTGCTCGATGAAAGTCAATTGCTGAAGATTTTACATCAGGATGAAGCTTACTATAACGAGCATAAAGTGTTCCTAACTCAAGCCTTGAAGTGGGAGCGACAACATAAGAATCCGAGTATTCTGCTGCGAGGCTATAACTTGCGGAGTGCCGAAGCGTGGTTGAAGGTGGCGCAGAAACGGACGCAGCATCGCCCTACAGCATTAATTGAAGAATTCATTGCTGAAAGTTTGCGGCAACCGCCCTTGGAGTCCCTCGATGTGTTTATTTCCTATTCTCGTGCCGATTCAGATTTAGCCAGAAAGCTCAATAACGAACTGCAACTACAAGGAAAAACGACCTGGTTCGACCAAGAAAGTATTGCGTCGGGATCGGATTTTGCGCGAGAGATAGAGCAGGGCATCCAATCGTCCGATAATTTCTTATTTATTCTGTCACCGCAATCGGTCAATTCACCCTATTGCGCGATGGAAGTGGAGTATGCAGCCAAGTTGCACAAGCGGTTTGTGACGCTGCTGCATCGCTCGGTCAATTCAGCCGACTTGCACCCAGAGTTAGCCAAAGTTCAGTGGATTGATTTCAATCGAGACGATGGCGATTTCAATGCCAATTTCAACCAATTGGTCAGAACCCTCGATACAGACCGAGAACACTTACAGAATCATACGAAATGGTCTCAGCGATCGCTCGAATGGGAGCAAAAAAATAAAACCAACGATTTACTGTTGCGAGGAAGTGAATTAGCCATTGCCGAAGCGTGGTTGAAAGACATTCAAACCCAAAAGAAACAGCCCGTCGCAACCGAGTTACAAAAGGCATATATAGCCAAAAGTAGCAAGTACAAGCGCCAAAATAAGATGCTATTAACGGGAGCGGCTGTGGGTGCGATCGGGATTATGACCCTTGCCACTATTGTTACCACCAAGCTGTGGCTAGACGCACAAGAGCAAACGAAGATTGCCCAGTTAGACGAGAATGCGGGCCGCGTCCAATCGCTGCTCGATGCCGATCCCCTAGAGGCACTCATTCTGGCGATTAAAGCCACGGGCGAAAGCCAATCTGCATCGCCAGAGGTTCACCAGGAGACCTTTGCCGAGATCCAGTCTAGCTTGCGCGATGCCACCGGGGATGCCAGAGAACGTAATCTCATTCAGGGACAAGCCGGTGGAGTCAACTCATTAGCGTTGAGTCCAGACGGCAAAATCCTCGCGAGTGCCGCTAAAGACGGGACGATTCGCCTGTGGGATACCTCTGGCTATCCCATCGGTGAACCGCTCGACCCGCTGACCAATGGGCCTATAATCGCCCTCTATGCTGTGGCATTTAGCCCCGACGGCAAAACCATCGTCAGTGGCGGTGCAGACGGGACGATTCGCTTGTGGGACATCTCTGGTAAGCTCATCAGCCAAAGCTTCAAAGGGCATCAAGGCAATGTCTGGTCAATCCGATTTAGCCCCGATGGTAAAACGATCGTCAGTAGCGGCGAGGACGGGACGATTCGCCTGTGGGATACGAATGGCAATCCCATCGGTAAACCCTTCACAGGGCATAAGGGTGGGATTCGCTCTCTGGCATTAAGTCCCGATGGAAAAACCATCGTCAGTGGCGGCAAGGACAAAACGGTTCGTTTGTGGACTCGTCAGGGTCAACTCATTGGTCAACCTTGGACGGGGCATGAGGATGAGGTCGCGTCAGTGGCCTGGAGCCCCGATGGCAAAACCATTGCCAGTGGCAGCAATGACGGGCGGATTCGTTTGTGGGACACATCGGGGAAACTCATCACTCAACCCTTCATAGGGCATGAGGGTGCGCCGATTGGGTCACTCGTATTTAGTCCCACGAATAGAGCCATCGTCAGTGGGGGGAGTGATGGAACCATTTCTGTTTGGAATCTTCGGGGGAATTCTATGCTGAGTCATCCCCTCATCGGGCACGTGGGTGCAGTCTCGTCCGTGGCATTGAGCCCTGATGCCAAAACCATTTTCAGTAGCGACGATAAGGGGATGATTCGTCTGTGGGATAGGCACGGCTACCTCATCGGTCAACCCTTCACCGGGCACGACTATGGAGTATACTCAGCAGCATTTAGCCCCGATGGCAAAACCATTGTCAGTGGCAGTGCGGACAAGACGCTCCGCCTGTGGGACACGAATGGCAATCCCATCGGTCAGCCCTTTAAAGGACATCAAGGTACGGTCTTTTCAGTGGCATGGAGTCCAGACGGCAAAACCATTGTCAGTGGTAGCGATGACAAGACGCTCCGCCTGTGGGATCGCTCTGGCAATCCCATCGGTCAACCCTTTAAAGGACATCAAGCTCTAGTCGGCGCAGTGGCATTTAGCCCGGATGGTAAAACCATTGTCAGTGGTAGCGATGACAAGACGCTCCGCCTGTGGGATCGCTCTGGCAATCCCATCGGTCAACCCTTTGAGGGACATACAAATTGGGTCATGTCCGTGGCATTTAGCCCGGACGGCAAAACGATCGTCAGTGGTGGCTATAACGGGAAAATTCGCTTGTGGGATACTTCAGGCAATCCCATAGGTCAACCCTTTGAGGGACATAAGGATGGGGTCTACTCGGCGGTATTTAGCCCGGATGGCAAAACCATCGTCAGTGGTAGTCGGGACAATACGCTCCGCCTGTGGGATCTCTCCGGCAAACCCATCGGTCAACCGTTTAAAGGACACACCAATTCAATCTACTCGGTGAAATTCAGCCCGGATGGCAAAACCATTGCCAGTGGTAGTTACGATAAAAACATTCGCTTGTGGGACACCTCCGGTCAACCCATTGGTCAGTTTCTCAAGGGACATACACGTTCAGTCACTTCAGTTGCGTTTAGCCCGGACGGTAAAACCATTATCAGCAGTAGTACCGATGGCACGCTTCGTCTCTGGCGCGTTGGCACTTGGCAAGATTGGCTCAAGAGCGCCTGCAACCGATTAATCTTACATCCCGTTTTAGTCGCACCGGAAACGCTGCTTGTTAGGGATGCGGAAATGCTCTCCGTGGCGAAAGAGGCTGGCAAAACCTGTCAAACCTCAGCCTGGAACGACGCAGAAAATGCGCAGTTTTTAGTCAATCGAGGTCGATCGATCGCGTGGCAAGGCGATGTGGGCCAAGCCATCGCGACGTTCCAACAGGCCCAGAAATTATTGCCCAGCCTTGAGGTGCCAGCACAGGACAGGATTAAACAGTGGGCTGCCGACGGTTTGATCGAAAAAGGGGAAAACCTAGTCCAAGAGGGTAAAGTTCAGGAAGCGCTGGATGCCTTCGAGAAAGCAAAGCAGTTCGAGGCAACCTGGAAGATCCCTCAACAGTCTTGGCATACGCTGTGTTGGTACGGCGCACTGCACGGTGCCGCCCACGAAGGGGCAAAGGCCGTGATAGCGGCGTGCGATACGGCGGTGGCACTTGCACCGGGCAATGTCGGGGTTCGAGATAGTCGTGGGGTGGCTCGGGCGCTGACGGGGGATACGACAGGGGCGATCGAAGATTTTCAGGCGTTTATCAAGGGCACGGATTCGGCAGAGGGCAAAAAACAGCGGCAAGGCTGGATTGATGCCCTGAAGAAGGGTGAGAATCCATTTACCCAGAAGGAGATACAGCGGTTTTCAGAGAGGTGAGGTATAGATTGGGAATAGCGATCGGGCTGTAGGTTGGGTCTCCTACAATGGAATGCAAGCGTAGGTGAAATGAAATGGTCAACGCGCTCCCTATTTTAATGACGACAAACACTGGAATACCGTCATGCCTAAAGTCCTAAATTCCGACGCAAGTTATACGTTTCATTCCTATTTTGAAATGCGGTATAACATTGCTGATATCCTGGCAGATTTGGGATTTCGGTACGATCGCCACCGCCTCGATTTACCTGCTAGCGATCGCGCGTTTAGTGTCGCCCGGATTGAGGAAACGCTAGAACGCAATCTTCGCTATGCAGACCCCTCTAGCGAAGCGGCAAGACGAGAAATGCTAATTGCACCGATTCTAATTGAGCTGTGCGAACTAATCGATGCACGGCTCGATATTGAATATCCGATCGCCGTTTCTAATTGGTTGAAAGGTGCGATCGACTATCGGGTAGTAACGGCAAGTTCGATCGTTATTATAGAGGCAAAACAAGCAGATTTAACCCATGGTTTCGTTCAGCTTGCCGCAGAATTAATTGCCTTAGATTTGTGGATTGATGTTGAAACACCGCATCTTTACGGCGCTGTCACCACTGGAGAAGATTGGCGTTTCGGTATATTGGATCGCACGGGCAAGCAGATAACGCAAGATATTACGCTGTATCGAGTTCCTGAAAATGTGGAGCAGTTACTGCGAATTCTGATTGCGGTTTCTGAAGTGGGATAAAAGAAGATCGCTTAAAATAATTCGCTCCCAATTATCTCCTTTACCTTGAGAAAAAACCTTGTACAAGAAAGTGTGCGATAACTTTTTATTTATTCTCTCACCCCGATCGATCGCGTCTCCCTATTGTGCGACGGAGGTCGAGTATGCCGCTGGGTTGAATAAACGCTTTGTCACGGTGCTGCGGCCATGAGGGTGGGGTCAAATCAGTGGCATTTAGTCCGGACGGCAAGACGATAAGGCTGGATTGAAGCAATAGATCTTCTTTTCAGGACATAATAACACTATGTCCCCGGAAGCGATTCTCCTATCCTGAGTTGTATTTTTTGTTCATGCAAGAATCTTTCTCGATCGAATTTTCCAACGGTTTGGCAGCAAAAGCTCTCTATCCTCAAGCCAATGCCGACCTGACCCTAACTCTAGAACAACTGGGACTCTCTAGTCCGCGTCCGGTCATCGTGGTGGTTGGCGGTGCCAGTAAACTCAGCGAAGTGGATCGGGAACGGCTGCGATCGCTCTTTCTCACAGTCCTAGCTCCCCTCGCCGAGTCCTTAAATGCCTACGTCGTCGATGGCGGAACCGATGCGGGTATTATGCAAATGATGGGGGAGGCTCGTTACCAAACGGGTGGCACTTTTCCTCTGATTGGCGTTACCTCGGTCGGTTTGGCAACATTACCGAATCAGCCACCTCCGGCAGAAGATGCCTGTGCCTTAGAACCCCATCACACCCATTTTGTTCTGGTTCCGGGTTCGCAATGGGGGGATGAGTCGGCGTGGATCGCGCAGATCCCCACTGTCCTATCCGGTGGTTTGCCCTCTGTCACCGTTTTAATCAATGGTGGCGAAATTACTTGGAAAGATGCACAGGAGAGCGTGAAGGCAAAACACCCGATCGTGGCGATCGCAGGCAGCGGAAGGACGGCGGATATTTTGGTGGCGGCGTTGAATGGAACGGTGGAAGACGATCGGGCCCCCGCAGTGGTGGATTCGGGCCTGCTACAAGCGGTGGATCTGGATAACCCCAAGGCGTTAGACGGCGTTCTCACATCTATATTGGCGATCGGAAAAACAAAATTTATTCTACCGTCTGATGAACGGGCCGACATCCCGACAATATACCGTGCAAATTGACGACATTTCCGATTACGGCGATCGCCGGTGCTGCAAATCCAGTCGTCTCAACTTGCTCTACAATTGTAGCCAAAGTTCCGATCAATTCTTCCTGTTCCGGTCGCGTTCCCCAACGCACTAAAGCTATGGGCGTTTCGGCACTCAAGTCGGCTGCTGTCAACTGGCCGATGATGTATGGTAAATTGTGAATCCCCATGTAGATTACAATGGTTTCGGAGCCGTGGGCGATCGCCTGCCAATTCACCTCTGGTCGATATTTTCCCGCTGATTCGTGACCGGTCACAAAAGTGACAGAGGAACTGTACGATCGATGGGTTAAGGGAATTCCCGCATAGGCTGCTGCTGCAATCCCAGAAGTGATACCGGGAACTACTTCTACAGAAACTCCAGCTTTGACCAAATCTGCCATTTCTTCGCCACCACGGCCGAAGATAAACGGATCGCCACCTTTGAGACGAACAACGATCGCATTATCTTGAGCTTTTTCGATCAATAATTGAGTAGTTTCGTCTTGGATGAGGGAATGGCGGCCGCGACGTTTCCCCGCATCAATTCGTTCTGCTTGGGGGTTGATTGACTCCAAAATTTGAGCGCTGACTAAAGCGTCGTAAATCACGACATCGGCACACTGTAACAGAGCTTTTCCTTTCACCGTCATCAAGCCTGGATCTCCTGGCCCTGCACCTACCAAGTAAACTTTACCAACAGACATTGTTACCTCTTGTTTTTGTTTTGCCTCTTGTGTATCTTTGCGGTTCATTTTTGAATTAACTCTCCAATTAAGTCTGCTAATTCTACAGTGGCGCCTAGAGGATTTGCTAGATGAATTTCGGCTGTGGAAAATTGCTGCTGTAATTCTGTGACTTTTTTGGCGATCGCATCTGTAATTCCTCCCTTAAATAGGAAGTATGGCACAATGCCAATTTGCTGCTGTCCATCACGAACTAAACTCTCAATTTGTTCTTCCAAACTCGGCTTTACTGACCAATAAGCTGCTACAGCACCCACTTGGTTAGCTATTTCCTCCACTGTCAAGTTGCCGGACGGACGGCGACTACCATGAGATAGTAAAATCCATTTTGGAACTTGCAAATTAGGGAGAAAAGCCACATCTTGCATCTGAGTTTTCACCAAGTTAGCTAAACCTGCTTCTTGGGTTCCCAAATGGGGCCGCAATTCAATTTTCAATTTGGGAGAAAGAGTTTTTTGGGCAATTTCTACCTCTGCCGGTATGTCTTCAGCGACATGAACACCGGGCAATAAAAATATGGGTAAGATTTGTAATTCTGTCAATCCCAGGGAGAGGGTATCTTCGGCAAAACGGCAAATTTGCTCGTGTAGCGGCGCAGGGCCCAACTCTAAGGTGGCGGTTCCGACTGTGGGAACACCGGAAGCGCCAGAATTGCTGAACATTGGTAATTTTTGAGACAGCAGTTGAGCTAGGTTTTCCAAAGCTACTTGGGGTCGGGGGTCGCGACTGCCGTGAGAGACTAATAAATAGGTCGATCGCAATTTCAATATGGATGTGATGTTAATGGTCGATCGGAATCTTCAATAACTATAACTATAACATCTTCCAGCCGAAACTACTCAACAAACAGAACACCTATATCCGCTTACTATCTAGCAGAAATATTACTGCACTGGGTTAATCTTGTTGAGATGGCATCCAGGTGTCGCAGCCATTGAACACCGCCTACCCAACTACGAGATGGCAGATGTCCTTGGGGTGCTTGTTGGGTAAATTTAAGCTGGCTCAAAGCATTAGCAGAGTTGTAGGTTGGCCAGTTTACCCGATCGCAAAATCTGATATAATCTCCCTTAACACTTTCATAAACTTGCTTTTGGACACTGAATCCAAACTGACCTTGACTGTAGTGTACCCACAGGCGATCGACTATTTGCAAATCTTCGCACGGTAACTGGTAAATCTGGGTCACGTCTAGTTGAGTTCCCGCCGTCAAAGAGAGGGATTGACACATCACCGCCCAAGTTTCTCGATCCGCTGATTGCCACTTTTTACTTGACAAAAAATCCTGCAACTTATGATAATCAATTCCCTTGACTGAAATTAAATTTAAGGGTAAATTCAAATTGCGAAATCTGATTTTCACTATATATATTCTGGTCTAATTCTTGTTTGAGAGTCAGTCCTTCAATATCCAGTGCTAAAAAAGTTTTGCCAAATCCACCTTTCCCCAGGGGTTCTATGGGGCGATATCGCTGTCTGAGCAATAAGTGAGAGCCGCAGTTTAAGCAAAATTTGGCAGTGCTAGAATTTTGAGGATGGCGACATTCTGGGTTGACACAGTAGCTCATATTGATTGGGGATGGGGATTGGCGATTTGGGATTCGACGACGGATAAGAATCAGAAAGCGCTATAGTCTTATTTTAATTGTTTGGTTTTTATTGGTGTTCTGGTTTGTCGCTGGGCTGCTTCTAGCCGAGTCAGAGTGCTACTGGGACTGAGTAGTTGGTGAATCTCACAGCAAAGGCGGTAACAACTGTTTGATAGAGTGCCGGCCACCTTGGTCTTTCTGTGTATGGATTTGAGGCGCTTTCTATGGGATGGGTGCTGGGGCGATCGCAAATTTGGGAAAAATTTTTCAAAATATGGTTGCTTTACCCAGAAACCTGTGCTAAGGTAGGATACTATAGTGAAAAAAACACGGCGAGCGTAGCCAAGTGGTTAAGGCAGTGGTTTGTGGTACCACCATTCGTGGGTTCAAGTCCCATCGTTCGCCCTTTTAAATCTCCATTTTTAATTGGTTCCTAGGTTCTCCCTCGGAACCAGTTTTCACATTCAGACCTTCCCTGACGGTATTACACTGCACAACCCTGGGATTTGGTAGACACCTGGTGGGTAGACCCGCACAAGTTCCGATCGTGCTAACGTTATATTTATCGAGGCGACAAACAATCATAGAAAATAAAGATGCCATCTTTAGTCACAGAAGATTGGGGATACAAATTTACTGGGAATCGGGCGATTAATAAATTTATTCGCGATGTTGAAGGGGAAGCAGCTTTAGCAAAATATTGCGATTGGGAATGCAAAGAGCGTGCGGAAATTCTGATGTCAGAGATTGCCGGTAAATCTCACAATATTTTCTATCTGCGCCGCCAACAGGTAAATCAGAGATTTTCGGAAGAAGAAATTTGGGAATTGATCGTTGCTACGGATCGAGATGATTTTGAATTCCCAGAATTGTTGCAAAAAAGAGACTGCACTTTACGCTTATTAGCAACTGTACGCTGCGAAGATGGCATTGGTGGCCTCAAGTTATTGGATGCTGGTTTAGTAAATCAGCTAAGAGGTAAGAAAGATGGTTATGTTTTGCCCCAGAAATTGCGACTTTTAGGTAATAGTAAAGCCGGAGTGCCTCGCAAGTCGATCGCCCGCGTACAACAACTGCCATTTTGGGAAGATAGACACATACCAACCGAGGAACAACTAAAAGTTTGGCACAGTTTCCTAAAAGTTGAAAAACGGATTGCGGAAGCTCGTCAATTTTGCGTCCCTTTCCGAGGTCATAATTACGGTTCGACGCTCAAAATCATCACTTTAGAAATTGATTCTAGTTCCGCAACTTTAGATGGCTATGAAGAAAATTGTTTAGAATTGGGCGACTTTCGAGAAAGGCTAAAAAATGCCCGCCATGAAGAAATTACCCTGTTTGATTCTGCGCCGGGAACCAGAAGCAGCCGAGATGGAGAAACTTTAGGTTCGATCGCCGAAATTGACTTTGAGCATAGCAAATTACGCATCAAATTAGACCCAGATTTAGCTGTGCGCATGGCTGGCGATCGATATTTATTACCTAAACAAGGATTTTTGTATTTTGAGGCTGCTGGCGATATCACTCAGATTAAACGCAAAGAACAAGCTTTGAAAATGTTGGCAGATGGCCGGGCTCAAAATCCCTATTTGAGCGATTTTTTGTTCGACGCTTCCCAAGCAAGGTTGCCACAAAAAACTATTCAATTAGAACGGGAAAATTTATTAAATCCTAATGCCAATGCTGACCAAATTTCTGCGGTAGAAACAGTGCTGGCTGCACGAGATTTAATTCTGATTCAAGGACCTCCGGGAACTGGAAAAACTACGGTGATTGCCGAGATTTGCTATCAAATTGCCCGTCAAGGTGGCAAAACCTTGATTGCTTCTCAGGCCAATTTAGCTGTAGATAATGCTTTGAGTCGCTTGGTTCACAATCCGGCGATTCGGGCGTTGCGCAAGGGAAAAGCTCATAAGGTGCAGGAAGAAGGACAGCCATTTTTGGAAGAAAATGCGATCGGCACTTGGCTACAAAATACAGCGACTGACTGCGAACAAAAATTATTATATCGCCAGCAAAATGTCACTTATTTGCGAAAGTTATTAACAGAGTATGAAAGATTTCCTGATTACTTTGCAGCGGAATTAGATTTTTATAGTCAACAAAAACACCTGCACAGTGCCAAGGCAAATCTTGAGGCTAACTGCAATCTTCAAGAAACAGCATATCAGGAAAGTTTAGCAGAAAAACAAGAAATTGAAGCTTTATTTGTGGCTTTAGAACAACTCCTAGATTCACCAAAAGTGGATTGGGAATCTCCTGAAATAACCGAATTTATGCCTAGACTTAAACCTTATTCAGAAGGTAATGTTTTAGTCGAAAATTTTATGGGGAATGTGCGGATAGCAGCTAATCAGGCTACTCAAATCGGCTTTGTTAGGCCAGCTTGTGGTGCTTTTGGGATTGCGGTTTGGTTGCGAGAAACTGTAGCACCACAAATAGCAGAATTTCAAACAGCCTTTGATTGTGCTGATGATGTTTGTAATGCTATGTCAGCAGTTGCGGATTCGCTGCGGGTGTCGCGACAGATTTCTGATGCTTTGAGTCAGCTACAATTGGGCGATCGCCAAAATCAGACAAATCGCCAAAATTTACAGCAGAAAATCCAGAATTTGGAACTACGAAAAGCAGAAATTGCCACCGTTGTTGTCGCCGTTGCAGAGTGGATTCAGACTGCGGATACTCGACTGGATGCCGTTGTCAAATCTTGCTGGGAAACAGGGGCGCTGCTGACCGATGACATGGTAGAATTGCCTGGGGGATTGCTGAAAATTGCCCGATCGCTCAAATTGGCGATCGTCCCCGCCAAATGGAAAGTTAGTTTGCCCGATTTAGACAGACTACAAAAGGCGATTTCCCATGAAGCCAGCGGGGGTTTTAAGGACCTTCAAGGTCAACAATTCCGATTTAGCGAGTTTTTGCACCTAAATTTGAGCCAAACGCCGATCGTACTCTCTGCGGGCGATCGGACCCAATGGCAACAACTAGCCAAAGATTTTGATAACTATTCCCAAATCAGCCGAAGTCAACGCCAATTTATCATAGAAACAGCCAGCACTTTCTTCGCCAATATTCAAAAAATTTACAGCGCATCTTTACAGCCACATAACATCCAGACAACCCTCGATCGTCTCGCCAAAGAATTGCTGCACACCATCCTCGAAAATGCACGCCAATGTGTGGTTCCCCTGAAAACAGAAACCGAACAGCAACTACAAAAACAGCAACAGCTATTAGAGCGACTAAACTTGAGCTTAAATCAGCCAGAAATATCCGCCATTCAACTTCAGCTAGAAACAGCACAAAAAGGAACCAATTTAAAAATTAACACAGCAACTAATCTCTTGCAAGCAATTGTCGATCAGCCAAACCTCCCCGAAAAAATGCGAGCCTTAGCCGAACAATATCTGAGCCACACATCTAATATTTGGGAACAACCACAACAATTTATTCGCCAATTTGAGGCTTGGAAAGAAATTACTTCTCAGCTAGAAAACTACATAACAGCCCTCGATCCTTTTGGTATCTTGCAGCTCATTAAAAACAGTCTCAAAGACCATTTATTGCCGCTGCAACTAGCATCCAACAACGGGTTACAGCAACTCCAAGAACTCCAAACAGAATTGAGCGAAGTTCTAGAACAACTTCAACAGCAGCAGCCAACACCCGCATTAATTATGGACAGAACTTGGTGGGAGTCCGCATGGCAAATTTTCCCAGATAAATACAAGCTAGAAGTGAACAGTACGGGACTATTCACGGTGGAATTTTTACGGAGAATAAAACGACAATTAACTAAATGGAAACAAGAATTAGAACGAGACGAAACAGAACTAAATCGCTCTCAAGAATTTGTAAAAGACTGGATCAAAAAACTCCACAATCCTTCAGAAAAAGACCAAAGTGATTTAAAGCAAATTTATATAGACAATGCCAATGTTATTGGCATTACTTGCGTACAAGCAGCCAGTTTCGACTTCAGCAAAAACTTCCCCAGCTTTGATGCCGTCATCATTGACGAAGTTAGTAAATGTACGCCCCCAGAATTATTGATTCCCGCTTTGAAAGGCAAAAAATTAGTATTAGTAGGCGATCACAGACAGTTACCGCCTATGTTCGATCGCAATACCATCGCTGATATTGCCGAAGAAATTGGCTGTAGCGGAGACGAACTAAGTTTCATCAAAGAATCCCTCTTCAAAACGTTGTTTGAAAATGCCAACGACACCATCAAACAAATGCTGACAACTCAATACCGAATGCACCCGCAGATTATGGGAGCAATCAATCAATTTTATGACCAAAAACTCAACTGTGGTATTGCAGAACCAGACACCAGACGCGCCCACAACCTGGCGGGTAAAATCCTTCAAGACACTAATCACATCCTGTGGGTAAAAACACCAATCGGACAAGGTTTTGAAGAAGAAAAGAATGGCACTTCCCGCTTGAATGTCAAAGAAGTAGATGCCATTGAACGTTTGTGCGAAGAAATGGAAATAGCTTGGCAGTCAAAAATTGCCGATGGTGAACCGCCTAAAGAAATCGGAATCATTACTTTTTACGGCGCTCAGTTAAGGTTAATTCAAGATAGACTTGAACCGGAAAGATTTCCATCTTTGAGCATCCGTACTGGGACTGTGGACATATTTCAAGGCATGGAGCGACCTGTGATTATTGTCAGCACAGTGTGCAATAATAATAGGGGAGATATTGGATTTGCCAAGGAACCGGAACGGGTGAATGTGGCATTTTCCCGCGCTCAAGAATTGCTGGTAGTTGTTGGCTGCCACGATTTATTTACCCAACAAACAGGTACTGTCGGCAAAATGTATCAGGAAGTTTCAAAAACGGTGCGTTACTGTGGAGGTTTTCTAGATGTCTCTAGCTTCCTCAACTAAACCCATTGACTCTAACTTAAGTTCCCTAGTGGCACAAATTGAGCAACAAAATCCGGGTTTGTCAGTTTTGGCGGCGCGTCAATTCCGCTGTGCAAAACGACAAACACCTTTGGAGGTGACAATTAGCGAACCTCGTGAATTTAACGTGCTCGAAGAGTTTATTCTGCGGGCTTGTATCGAGTTTGTACCTGCGCCAACGTTGAAGGAATTGGCTGATTTGCTGGGCTTAGACGAGGTTTTCGTGAAGACTACGGCAACGACTTTGGTGAGTTTGGACATCTTGGAGGTGTCTGGAATGGACAAAATTGCGATCGCACCGGGAGGAAGAGATTTTTGCGATTTAGGTGCTGTTAGTAAGTCGCAAATTCAATCAATTTATGCCATTTCCGATCCATTAAATCAAACTCTTACCTTTAATTTCGACTCTCTACGGACAGAAACTATCGACTTACCAGATTTAGCAGATTTAATATTACTAGAACATCAAATTTCTGACATTGCAAATTTAAGTATAACAGAAATCCAGCCATTAATTCAAGATTCTGGCTTAGGAATTCACATCCCAGCCGACGGCAAACTTGTCACAAAGTGTGATGTAGTTGGCGACGATTTAAATATTTGGCAAGTCCTATCTATTTTTGTGTTGTTTGATGCGATCGAAAATCAAACTACCATCCAAGTACGACAGGGAAAACAAATATTAGAAACAGCATCAAACTTACTCAACGAACTCCAAGCTCAAGCAAAAATATCCTTAAATGACTTCTGCAAAGCTACTGAAAATGTTGTGGTTCAAGAAGCCGAAATAATCGACACTCCCCAAAAAAAGAAACAAGCATCTAAGCAAAAACCTAAGAAAACTGAGTCAAGAAAAAAGTAATTTGAGGAAGAAAATCCTCACTACAAACCTTTTTGTAGTAAGGATTTTAGTCCCGCTCGACTCCGAACTTAAAACTGTGCTTTGCTGCTACTGAGCCTTAACACATTTCAACATCCGCAAAGTAGCCGCCGCCGCATAATTCCGTTTTGCAGAATCATTGGGAGCAAACCGATTTCCAATTTCATTCAGAGATGAAGCAACTGAACAATAGGCAGACATTTGATTAATAATTGCCGCCGCCCAATGACTTTGAGTATCAGAAAAATTTTTAGCCGGCTGTTTTGGAATTAAATCTGGCTTCATTCCCCGCGCCGACAAACCAAATTCTGCGGAACGACGGAGGACAGCCATTAATTCAGCGCGAGTGACTGGTTGGGTAGGTTTAAAAGTTCCATCTTTATAGCCGCTGACTATGTTATTGTCCCGCGCAAATTGAACTTTAGCTGCACTCCAACGGGAAGTATCAACGTCGCTATAGGGACGCAAAGAAATATTGGTAGGAAATTTGATATTAGCCCCTGGTATTCCTTTCAAACCTTCTAATACTAAAGATACTAATTCCTCTCTAGTGACAGCGACTTGCGGTCGAAAAGTATTATCTTGAGAAAATCCAGCGACAAACCCAAGGCTGACAGCTTCTTTAATTTCGGCAGAGTAGATATCGTTGCTAATATCTTTAAAGGTAGGAGTACCAGTATTTCCGCCAGTGTTTCCGCCAGTATTTCCGCCAGTATTTCCGCCAGTATTTCCGCCAGTATTTCCGCCAGTATTTCCGCCAGTGTTTCCGCCAGTGTTTCCGCCAGTGTTTCCGCCTATATCCCCCGGTGCAGCTTGATTGCTAGTGAAATAAAAGTGACCTAATATTTTGCCTTGATAAGATCTTTTGGTCAAGCGCCAAGCTGGATCTAGAATAATTTTCATAAAGCCCTTAGCATCACCATTGGTTCTACCGATAATCACAGGTTCACCTTTGAGATCGATGGGAGTTCCCATGAGTAAAACATCACCGTTGACTTGCTGTAAATCCAGGGTGTATTTTAATGCTAAGTCAGTGCCGGCCATGCGAATAGAAAAACCGTTACTGTCAGTAGCACGACCGCAAATACCGGTAAAATCAAAGGAGATCAATAGCGGATCGACTTGCACGGGATTAGAGCCACTTTCGCTCCAGCACGCTCGCTTGTCAGATACCTGTTCCACAATTAGTAATTGGTAGCCACCAAAACCACGGGGTTGAGCAATAGCAATCACTCGGTCTTGATTAATTTCTGTTTGGTCAAAAGTAAATGCTAGGGCGGAACCGATCGCCCCGATGGTTAAAAGTGCGGAACTAGCCAGGGCGGCTGCTGTACGTCGCAGTGAAAGTTTGATCATGTTTCTTGATTTTCCCCTTACTTTAATTCAACCTTTCTCAAATAGACATCTCCCATAATTGTTGGGGAACAGACCAGAAAGCCTGTTCAAACCTTGGCTTTTTAGGAGAAGTCTAATTAAAAAATTAGCGTCTTTCAGACAACAAGATATTGAGATAGAATTTTACCATTTGTTGTTCCTGATATCAAATCCTCTCTTCATCGTCCTGTATTAAACTCTCTCTTCTCTTCCTTCGCGTCCTTAGCGCCTTCGCGGTTAAATCATTCCGATATAAAAAACTGGCGCGCTAAATTGAGTTAACGCACCAGATTATGTACAGTGAAAAAATAATTTTTGCCTCTACCGGAACATACTGCTGACAGAACTATCTTCGTGAATCCGCCAAATAGTTTCTCCCAGCAAATTCGCCACCGAAAGCACAGTTAACTGCTCGAACTGCTTCTCTTCTGGTACAGGAATTGTATTGGTAACAATCACCTCTTCCAAAACTCCACTGGACAAACGCTCGATCGCCGGAGGTGAAAACACCGCATGAGTAGCACAAGCATAAACCTGTCTTGCACCCTCGCGACGCAACAGCCTCGCCCCCTCACAAATCGTGCCAGCAGTATCGATCATATCGTCCACCAACACGGCTGTTTTGCCTCGAACATCCCCGATCACATTCATCACTTCCGCCACATTGTGAGCTTGACGGCGCTTGTCAATAATTGCCAGTGGTGCGTCATTGAGTTTTTTGGCAAAAGCCCTGGCCCTAGCGACTCCGCCCACATCCGGCGACACCACAACAATATCTGTCAACTGTTTGCTCTTGAGGTAATCTAGGAGTATGGGAGAGCCGTAAACATGATCGAAAGGAATGTCAAAATAACCTTGAATTTGAGCTGAGTGTAAATCCATTGCCAAAATGCGGCCAGCCCCAGCTTCTGTAATCAAATTAGCGACCAATTTCGCGGTAATTGACTCTCTTCCTGCGGTTTTGCGATCGGCTCTAGCATACCCATAGTAAGGAATCACGGCAGTGACTTGTCTGGCCGAAGCGCGGCGACAAGCATCGATCATAATTAATAATTCCATGAGGCGATCGTTCACCGGACAGCTAGTTGGCTGAATCAAGTAAACATCGCAACCTCGAATCGATTCCTGAATTTGAACATAGAGTTCCCCATCAGCGAACCGCTTGCGAACCATAGGCCCCAAATCAATCCCCAGATAGCGAGCCACCTCTTGAGCGAGGGGAACATTAGCAGAACCGGAAAACAACCGGAGACGATCGTGAGAGGAAATGGGAGGCTCGGGAAGCGGAAGCGGTAAAGTAGCAGAACGGATCACAGCAGGCCTCTTGCAAGACGTTTATTTTACCGCTATCTTACCATCGGAAACTATAAATATAGCAACCCTAATTGAGTGGTATCACCACTTTACCCCCAGAAACGGGTTTTTTTTGATCGGTATAAATGATTTAGGCTAGCTATGTATGGTAGCTGAAACTCCGGTACGATCGAGCGGAGCGATCGATGGAAACGGAATAAACTTGCAAAAAACCGCAAAAAAAGTTAAGAATTTGAAGCAGACTCCTGATTTTTGATATCGGGCAAAAAAAGGTGAAAATCCATGAGCTTAAGAGAACGCATTGACGCAGAAATCAAAGCCGCTATGAAATCCAAGGACAAAGTTCGCTTGGAAACAGTACGTGGCATCAAGAAATTTATTCTCGAAAAAGAAGTCAGCCTCCGTCCCTCCGGGCAAGACACCTTGACAGAAGCTCAAGAGATGGAGATTTTAATGCAAATAGCAAAACAGCGCCGAGATTCGATCGAACAATACCGCAAAGGTGGCCGTGAAGATTTAGTCGCACAAGAGGAAGCGGAGTTGGCAATTGTGGAAGAGTATTTGCCACCTCAGATGTCAGACGAAGATATCAGTGAAGTTATTGATGCAGTTATTGCCACGGCGGGCGCTACTTCTGCCAAAGATATGGGCAAGGTGATGGGAGCAGCCATGCAGCAGCTTAAAGGCAAAGCAGACGGCAAGAAAATTCAAGACATGGTGAAAGCGAAGCTTAGTCCTTAAGTCAGCAGTCCTTAGTCAGCAGTCAGAATGCAGGGGCAAACCCCCCGTGGTTGTCCCTGTTTAAATCTGCAAAAAAAACCCGGTTTTTGAAAGTTGTACAAAAAAATGTAAAATGCTAACTTCGATCGGGACTCTCAGCTAGAGACGGTGAAGTATGCTGTGGAGGCTTAAACACATAACAGTCTAAGTCTGTCCGCGATCGTCTATTTTTAAACATTGTCTACTTAAATTTATGCAGCCACCTATTGCTATTGGAACTCTCCTACAAAGCCGCTACCGCTTACTGAAGATTTTAGGTCAAGGAGGATTTGGCCGCACTTATTTAGTAGAAGACTTGGGGCGATTTCAAGAACATTGCGCCCTGAAGGAATTTATTCCAGCCCAAAGCGGTGCCTACGTGCTGGAAAAATCCAAGGAATTATTTCAAAGAGAAGCAGCCATTCTTTATCAAATTCAACACCCCCAAATTCCTCAGTTTCGGGCAATATTTGAGGAGAATCAGCGTTTATTTTTGGTGCAGGATTACGTGGAAGGGAAAACATACCGGGAACTACTGCTCGATCGCATTGACCGTGGCCGCACCTTCTTGGAAACCGAAGTGCTGGTATTTATCCGGCAAATGCTGCCAGTGCTAGCTCACATCCACGCCCGCGGCATCATTCACCGGGACATCTCGCCAGAAAACATTATTCTCCGCGAAAACGACAAAATGCCCGTACTGATTGACTTTGGAGTAGTGAAAGAACTCGCCACCAAAGTGCAGTCTCCCGAAGGCACAGCCCACGCCACCACAGTCGGTAAAATCGGCTACGCACCCTTGGAACAGTTGCAAAGCGGGCGAGCCACAGCTAGCAGCGACCTCTACGCTTTAGCAGTAACGGCGATCGTGCTGCTGACAGGGAAAGAACCCCAGGAATTACTCGATCAAACCACCCTGCTGTGGAATTGGCAGCAGCGAGTGCAGGTGAGTACGGCTTTAGCTTTAGTCTTAAATCGGATGTTGAGTCGCACTCCAGCCGATCGCTATCAATCAGTCAGCGAAGTCGCCCAAGCACTAGACGGACAAATAAATCCCTACGCTAACCCCCAAACCGTAGCCCCCACTGGGCCACCGGCATCGTCCAATGTCTCCCAAGTAGCCACAGTAGCCGTGGGTAGACGGCCAGATCCGATCGGTCAAAGTTCCCACCCCCAAAACCAGCCCCATCCAGTCATCGATCCCGCCACCAGCTCTATTTGGGACAATCCCATGGCGGCGATCGGCATCGGTGCAGGTTTAGTCATCTTGACCGGCTTCGGTTCCTGGGCCTTAGTAGGTTCATTCCTCAACAATCAGCGCCCGCAGCCGACTCCAACGGAGGTGAACACAGAAACACCACTCCTACCATCTCCCACACCCAGAGTAACTCCCACACCAACCCCGGAACCGTCACCAGTACCCGATCCCGTGCCCGCACCAGTACCCGATCCCGTGCCTGCACCAGCACCAGATCCAGTGCCCGATCCGACACCAGAACCAGTACCCGATCCGACACCAGCCCCAACACCAGAGCCTGTGCCCGATCCGACACCAGCCCCAACACCAGAGCCCGTCCCCGATCCGACACCAGCCCCAACTCCCACACCAAAACCAACTCCCGCACCAACTCCCACACCAAAACCAACTCCCACACCAAAACCAACTCCCGCACCTTCGCCGTCGCCAGCACCTTCGCCGTCGCCAGCACCAGCACCCACACCCGCGCCGTCGCCCTCGCCAGTACCCGCACCCGCGCCAGCACCCGAACCCGCACCGTCGCCGGAACCCGCACCCGCACCCGCCGAAAATCCACCTCAACCATCGCCTGCTCTGTAATTGATAATATTTGGTAGCAGATCGATGGCTGTTGCCAAGGTAAATTTTCAGTTACTTTGATTGCGACTTACTATACTCAGTTTAAGAAAAATTACCCCTTACCTATTAGCTATCCATGAACTCCCTGCTAATTACTGGAACTGATACCGACGCGGGCAAAACGGTTTTAACGAGTGCTCTGGCTGCTTATTGGCAAACCTATTTTGCCGATCGCACTTTGGGAATTACCAAGCTGTTGCAAACGGGAACAGGCGATCGCGAACACTACACCCGTTTATTTCACCTCGACCAATCCCCCCAAGAACTCAATCCACTGCACTTTGATGCGCCTCTAGCACCTCCAATCGCCGCCGAACGGGAGGGGAGACCTATTGAACTAGAAAAGGTGTGGACGACGCTACAAAGCCTCCAGCAGCGCAAAGATTTTGTGTTGGTGGAAGCTTTGGGAGGGCTCGGTTCCCCTGTAACGCGGGAACTGACGGTGGCGGATCTGGCGAGGGATTGGCGGCTCAGGGGGGTATTGGTGGTACCGGTCAGGTTGGGGGCGATCGGGCAAGCTGTAGCTAATGTTGCCCTTGCCAGACAAAGCGGCTTTAAACTCAAAGGTATTGTCCTGAACTGCGTTCAACCTGCTTCCGAGCAAGAAATTGCCGATTGGGCTCCGATCTACTTAATTGAGTCACTTACTCAAATACGTGTTTTGGGTACTTTGCCACATTTAGATGACCCCAATGACCTGACTAAACTAGCTAAAGCAGCGTCAGAATTAGATTTAGAACGATTATTACCTGGGGTAAATTTAATTCCTCAGATTGCTAAATAACCGTCTTGTAAACACCTCTCTTTTTCAATATTCTCTTTCTCTGCGTACTCTGTGCCCTCTGTGGTTCATTAAAGACTAAGATTTTATTTTAACCGCAGAGAGCGCAGAGAGCGCAGAGAGTGCTAAGAAGGAAAAGAGAGAGTTTTACAAATTATTTAATAGCTTGGCATCTAGAGCAGGTAAAGATTAAAATAAGTAGGAAAATAACAAGTAAGAAGTAACCAATAACATGATTTATACTTTACCGAATTTAACTTCTGTCGATTTATCGAACTTGAGGCTGGAAATTAGAAATTTACAGCCTCAATTAGTGGAATGGCGTCGCCGTTTGCACCAAAAACCTGAGTTGAGTTTTGAGGAGAACTTAACCGCGGATTTTGTTTCCCAAAAGTTGCAGGAATGGGGCATTGAGCATCAAACTGCTATTGCTAAAACGGGGATTGTCGCTACTATAGACAGTGGCAAACCAGGGCCTGTTTTGGCAATTCGGGCTGATATGGATGCTTTGCCAATTCAAGAGGAAAATCAGGTTGATTATCGATCGCAACATAACGGGATTATGCACGCTTGTGGCCATGACGGACACACGGCGATCGCCCTCGGTACAGCCTGTTATCTCGCCCAGCACAAACACAGCTTTTGCGGCACTGTAAAAATCATCTTCCAGCCCGCCGAAGAAGGTCCAGGCGGCGCAAAGCCCATGATTGAAGCTGGAGTTTTAAAGCATCCTGACGTTGATGCGATCGTCGGCTTGCATTTGTGGAATAATCTGCCTTTAGGCACTGTAGGCGTGCGTAGTGGCCCGCTGATGGCCGCCGTGGAAATTTTTGATTGTACAATTTTGGGCAAAGGTGGACACGGTGCGATGCCCCATCAGACTGTAGATGCGATCGTAGTTGCAGCCCAAATAGTCAACGCTTTGCAGGCAATTGTAGCCCGGAATATCGATCCGATCGACTCCGCAGTAGTCACCGTCGGCAAATTCCACGCAGGCCAAACCCACAATGTCATTGCCGATACCGCTAAAATCGGAGGCACCGTCCGCTATTTCAATCCAGCATATCAAGGTTATTTTAACAATCGAATCGAACAAATAATTGCCGGAATTTGTCACAGCCACGGAGCAAATTATCAATTCGATTATTATTGGCTTTACCCACCGGTCATCAACGATACCAACATGGCTGAATTGGTGCGTAGCGTAGCAGAAACCGTGGTAGAAACTCCAGCCGGAATCGTGCCAGAATGTCAAACAATGGGCGGTGAAGATATGTCCTTCTTTTTGCAAGAAGTCCCCGGTTGCTATTTCTTTTTAGGTTCAGCCAATCAGGAGAAAAATTTAGCCTACCCCCATCATCACCCGCGATTTGATTTTGATGAAACTGCTTTAGGGATTGGTGTAGAAATGTTTGTCCGGTGCGTGGAAAAGTTTTGCGTTAGAGATTAGCGGTTCCCGCTCCATGTTTCGGTTTGAACAAACTGCTGATTTGTTATCTGTGATTCATATCGTTTCCGGCTGCATCGGAATGATTTAACCACAGAGAACGCAGAGAACACAGAGGGAGATAAGAGAGATGAATAATTCCGATGTTACCGGATTTGATATCAGACTTTTCGGTTTCAAGCAGTCGAAGATAATTCGGCGGTTGAAACCGCTACTACACAAACAAAGTCTGCCTCCGCAGACTAAGAAACAAAAGTGGCATTTAACTCAAATTTGATATTATTATTTAGTTTGAAATATATTCTGCACCATCTTTTTATCTAACTTTGCCGCCACTTTATCCAATTCTGCCATCTCGCCAGAGTCTAATTTCCAGCCTAAAGCACCAATATTCTCCGCCGCCTGGGCCGCCGATTTCGCCCCCGGAATCGGAATAGTTTCTTTACTAATACACCAGTTAATCGCCACCTGAGAAATAGTCTTGTTTCTGGATGTCGCTATTTCTCGCAAACACTCCAAAAGCGATCGCATTCCCGGCAATATCTGTTTACACGCCAAACCTCGGATACCTTTAGGAATGGGACCCTTTTCCGAATATTTCCCCGTCAATAATCCCAAGGCTAAAGGACTGTAAGCAATTAATTTTATCCCCAGTTCGTCGCACACTTCTTTGAGACCAAGTTCCGTAACTGGATAGGTAGAAAGTAGCGAATATTGCACTTGTAATGTAATAATTGGAATTTGGCGATCGCGAAATCTTTCATATACCCATTTTAAGCGTTTAGGCCCATAATTAGATAGACCTACTCCCTTCACCAAGCCTTGCTCGTAAAGGTCAGCCAAACCATCTAACAGAGCCCCTTCTTGCCAAGGAGCATAATTAGCTGTAGACCAGTGCATTTGCACCAAATCGACATTTTTCCCCAGGCGAGAAGCTGAGGCTTTACCAGCCGATATCATAGATTGTCGCGTCAATCTCCAAGGATAAGCAGCCAGTTTAGTCGCAATACAAATACTATCTTGATTTACACCTTGATAGGCTTGAGAAAACTGCCCTAAAAGCATCTCGCTACGTCCGTTTAATTTCCCAGTTCCATAGGAATCACCAGTATCAAATAAAGTGACACCATTACTCACACAAAGATTGAAAACGGCTTGCAATTGGGAATCCATACTTTCATCATAATCCCAGAGTAATCTGTTGCCCCAGGCCCAAGTGCCACAGCCCATTGTTGGTAGAAAAAGTTGTTGGTTTGTTTGCATTTTTGGTAAAATGATAAACACAGATCAAATCTCATTGGGTGCATCTGTGTTTGGCAAATATATTCGTAGGGGCGAAGCATGACCGCTGTAAATCTCTGGTTATCACTAATAAATTATCTGCGGTCATGCTTCGCCCTTACCAAATCAGGATGCTCCCATTTCATCCGCCTTCATCTGTGTTTATCTGCTGATATCTACGGTGAAAATTTCCGAATCTAACTATAGCAATCCTAAATCATTTGTGAATTTCTTACTCCCTCCCCTGATTCAAGGGGAGGGTTGGGGTGGGGTAAAAAATTTACGACTCATTTAGGATTGCTACAATTGGCTGTAACAGCCCTTCAAAGTCACAGTAAATCAGCCAAAACGACCGCTGACATATTCCATAGTAGAAACTTCCTTGGGATTTTGGAAAATCACCTCAGTCCTGTCGCACTCCACCAGATAGCCAAAGCGTTTGCCATCATCAGAAAGTTTAGCATTGAAAAAAGCAGTCAAGTCAGAAACACGAGAAGCCTGCTGCATATTGTGAGTCACAATCACAATGGTATACTGCTCTTTGAGTTCCCGCATCAACTCCTCAATTTTGATCGTAGAAATCGGATCGAGAGAAGCGCAAGGTTCATCCATTAATACTACATCAGGATTAATGGCGATCGCCCTAGCAATACACAAACGCTGCTGCTGGCCACCCGAAAGCGAAAAACCACTCTGCTTCAGTTTATCTTTTACCTCATCCCAAAGATAAGCTT
This sequence comes from Microcoleus sp. CAWBG640, assembly GCF_020883015.1. Lineage (NCBI taxonomy): Bacteria > Bacillati > Cyanobacteriota > Cyanophyceae > Oscillatoriales > Microcoleaceae > Microcoleus > Microcoleus sp. CAWBG640. The sequence goes on along the minus strand of NZ_JAHRFC010000041.1, from coordinate 30,456 downwards.
GGCGCAGCGACTTTTCCACCAACTCATCCATATCGCCCTTATAGTTATTCACCCTCGCACCGTAAGCAATATTGTCATAAATTGACTTCGGGAAAGGATTCGGCTTTTGAAACACCATCCCAATCCGGCGACGCACCTCCACAGCATCAATATCAGGATCGTATAGATTTTGACCGTGATAATAAATTTGACCGTTTAAACGAAAACCATTAACCAAATCATTAAGACGATTAAAACATCGCAAAATTGTACTTTTTCCGCACCCAGACGGTCCGATAAAAGCAGTAATCCGATTTTTAGGAATCTCCATCGAAACATTTTTTACAGCTTGAAAAGCGCCGTAAAAAATATTGATATTGTCTACCTGCAAAACCGTTTCCGTTTTCTCTTCCAACAATTCCATCATACAATTAATACTCCAATCAAATTTTACAACCTAAGCCGAAGATTACAGCGGGAAAGTGGGAGATAATTGCCAACTGCCAACTGCCAACTGCCAACTGCCAACTGACTAATAAACTTTTTGGCGAGTTGCCCAACGAGAAAGAATACTCGTCAGTAAAACCATGAACACCAAAATTAAAGAAGCCGCCCAAGCTAATTCTTTCTGTGCCTTAAACGGAACTGTTGCAAAGTTGTACACCAAAACCGAAAGGGAAGGAGTTGGCTTATCAAATCCTGCTGGCCAAAAAGGCGAATTTAACGCAGTGAAAATCAAAGGAGCAGTTTCTCCAGCAGCGCGGGCAATTGCCAGCGTCACACCAGTTAAAATAGCCGGAATAGCAGCAGGCAAAACCACCTGCAACACTGTTTGATAATTAGATGCACCCACACCAACCGAAGCCCATCTAATATCTTGAGGGACGATTTGTAAAGCTTCGTCAGTAGTTCGCACAATCGTCGGCAACATCAGCACTGCCAGCGCAGCACCGCCTGCAATTGCCGAAAAACCTCCCATATTTACCACAAACAAACCGTAGGCAAATACCCCCGCAATAATCGAAGGAACACCGCTGAGAACATTAGTAGCAAAACGCACCCAGCGAGCTATGGAGCCTTTGCTAAATTCAGACAAATAAACGGCGGCCAATACACCAAAAGGTACAGCAATTAAAGAAGCAATTCCCACGGTCATCAATGTACCGATAATTGCATTAGCAATACCGCCTCCCGATAGTCCAGGCGGTGGTGGTAGCTTAGTGAATAAGTCTAAATTCAGGCGATTGAAACCTTGTACGGTGACGTAGGAAAGCACTGCAAACAAAGGCAACAGAGTAATTGTTAAACAGGCTCCCGCTAATACTGTCATCGCCATATTGAACAGCGATAGGGGACTGTTTTTAACTTTTTTTAAATTACCTGTCTTCGAGGCAAAAGAATCAAGACCTTCAGAGGTTCTGTTTGACATAAATTAAAACTGTAGGGGGATTTGCCACCAATTTTTAGTTGTACTTGGCTCTAACTTGAGAAACAATCCACTCTGCCAAAATATTAACAATCAGGGTCATAATAAACAAAATTAGCCCCGTGTACATCAGAGCTGCTACTTGCAACCCGGAAGCTTCGGCAAACTGATTTGCCATCAAAGAAGCAATAGTATTGGCAGGAGCTAGCACCGAAAGACTTAACTGATTGGAGTTGCCAATTAACAGAGTTGCAGCCATTGTTTCTCCCATCGCGCGTCCTAAACCGAGCATAATTCCGCCGACAATACCGGAGAAAGCAGCGGGTACCAGCACCCGAAAAATGGTTGTCCAACGAGTTGCTCCTAAACCTAAAGATGCTTGCCGCAATTCGGGAGGCAGACTTGCTAGAGAGTCACGGGAGATAGCAGTAATAATCGGCAAAGTCATGATTCCCAAAATTACTCCGGCGGGTAACATTCCGGGTCCCACTGGGGGGGTGCTAAAAATTGGTAGCCATCCGAAAGTGCCGTTGAGAAACTTGCCGAGGTTGGTAATAATGGGAATCAATACAGCAATTCCCCACAAACCGTAAACTACGCTAGGAATGGCGGCTAAAAGTTCTACCAAAAAAACCAAGGCTGTGCGGATTGGTAGGGGTAGAAAATCTTCGCTCAGGAAGATCGCAGTGCCTACTCCTAATGGTACTGCAATTAGGAGCGCGATCGCCGAACTGACGATCGTCCCGTAAATCATCGGCAGGGCACCGTACTCTTCTTTAACTGGGTTCCAGCTACTGCTAAATAAAAATCCCAAACCGTACTGTTGAATCGCAGGTAATGCTCTGAAAGCAACTGTGAGTGCTATCACCAGCAAAATTACCCCAATTCCTATGCCCAAAATCCTAGTTAGCCAGATAAAGGCTTGGTCTAAGGATTTTTCTACTGGAGAGCGGGAACGGCTCTCAGATTCTGCGCTCTGATTATGTGAAATCATAGACAAAACAACCAAGTAATAGTTTTGAAAAAAACAATTTTAGGAAAAAGTTAGCGGGAAGGAAGCAGAAAGAAAAAACATAAATAACATTCCACAGGAGTGGGTGGATTAATCGCCCTGACTTTTCCACAAATATTTCTGATGAAAATCGCTCCTTGTATTTGGAAAGAGGTAGATGGCGATTTACCGTTGGGTGGGGGCGGGTTTATGAGATTATCGATGTTAGGCTCATATTGTTGGTGAAACCCGCCCCTACAGAAATATCCCTCTTCCTTCTTCCTTCTTCCTTCTTCCTTCTTCCTTCAATTACTATTTGGCAACCTCAATCTTGTAGTCGGCGCTGATGCCGTCAGCAGCCGCGGCCACTTTTTCTTTAACGCTTTGGGGCAGAGGAACGTAGCCCAATTCGGAACTAACTTTTTGACCTTCATTCAAGCCGTATTCCACCATAGCCTCGATCGCTTTGGCTTTGTTGGCATCCGCAACTGTTTTGGGGACTAGCATCCAAGTATAGGTGACAATTGGATAGGATTTAGCACCTTCTGGGTCTTCGATAAATGCTCGCAGATTTTCTGGGAGTGGAACTGTTGCTAGAGCTTCTGAAGCTGATTCGTCGTTAGGTACGACAAATGTACCTGCTTTGTTTTGCAAAGATGCAAATTTGAGATTGTTGTTTTTGGCGTAGCCGTATTCTACATAGCCAATGCCGCCGACGGTTTGCAGGACTTGGGCTGTGACACCTTCGTTGCCTTTTGCACCGACAAAGGTACCTGTTTTGGGCCACTCTACTGTTTTGCCGTCGCCTACTGTGCTTTTCCAGTCGGGGCTGATGGCACTCAGGTGTTTGGTGAAGACGGCGGTGGTACCGCTACCATCGGAACGGTGCACGACGGTAATGGCTTGGTCTGGTAATTTAGCACCAGGATTCGCTGCTGCTATTTTGGGGTCGTTCCACTTGGTAATTTTACCGGCGAAGATTTCTGCGTAAACATCCCGTGGCAGTTTGAGTTCGGGTACGTCTGGTAAGTTGTAGCCGATGACGATGCTGCCGGCTGTCATGGGCAACAAAATCACGCCTTTGTCTGCTGGAACTTTGGCGATTTCGTCGTCTTTCATGGCGGTGTCGCTGGCACCAAAGTCTACGGTGCCTTTGGTAAATTGTTCGACTCCGGCTCCGCTACCTACGGATTGATAGTTAATTTGTACTTTGGGGTTGATTTTGTTGAAGTCTTGAAACCAACGCTGGTACAGGGGAGCGGGGAATGATGCGCCGGCTGCGGTGA